>CAZWHH010000516.1:0-2001 GCA_964633615.1 uncultured Bacteroidales bacterium
GATTATTGTTAAACGAATTGTTGAAGGGCATGGCGGAGAAATATGGGTGGAATCTAAACCCGAAAAAGGCAGTACTTTTTATTTTACCTTGCCTGTTGAAGAAAAAGAATAATATAAGATATTTTTTTGTATTTTCAAATTTCTAAATTTTCATTTATGCAAAGAGTTACCAAAAGTGCCTTATTTATATTTGTTATTTATTTATTGATTAGTTTATTATATATTTATTTTTCAGATGCTCTGCTAAATAGCTTGTTTGATGATCCTGAACTGGTCACTAAATATCAAAGCTATAAAGGCTGGGGATTTGTTGTAATTACTTCCCTTCTAATTCTTTTTCTGGTGAACAGGGAGATGCTAAAAAAGAATGAACTCATACAGTTTCTGAATCGTGAGAACAGTTGGTTCAATTTATTAACAAAAAATATTCCCAATATGGATGTTTATCTTATCGACAGGGAATTAAAATATATAGTAGCTCAAGGTTCGGAAATGAAAAAGTATCAATTGTCTCCTTCCGATTTTGTGGGCAAAAAGGTTACTGAGATAGGCTTTGATAAAAGAACCACAGTATTTTTAAAGAGGTATTATACTAAAGTGTTAAACGGGGAACGGGTTACTATAGAATATCAGTATCAGGGAGAAGATTATGAATTCCGTGGAGCACCCGTGGAAGATGATGAGGGGGATATTATTGCCGCTTTATGGATTGCTATAAACCAAAGCAAACAGAAAAAACTTATCCGGGAGTTAGAAGAGAGGAAAAATGAATACAAAGAGTTGTACAGGGAAAATAAGATTGTGAATGCGGAACTGGAAAAGAAGCTGGAAGAGATAGAAAATGTAAATACAGCCCTGGGCGAAGCGAAAAAGAAAGCAGAGGAGAACAATCGCCTTAAGTCCGCATTTCTTGCAAATATGAGTCATGAAATACGAACTCCAATGAACGGCATTATTGGGTTTTCAGAACTGTTGAAGACTTCAGAACCGGAAGATCCAAGAATTGGAGAATATGTGCAAAAGGTTTCTGAATCTTCCGGCCAGTTGCTTGATATCATTACAGATATTCTGGATATTTCAAAAATTGAGACCCAACAATATGAAAAATATGAAGAATTTTTCAATCTTAACGAGCTGATGCGAGATCTTTATTTTTCAAACAGTTACATTCAGAAGCCGGAGAAGGTTAAATTTAATCTTCATTGTGCATTACCCGACAATGAAAGTAATATTGTTGCCGATAAGTCAAAGCTTCACAGAATTTTGGAAAATTTGATGAGCAATGCTTTTAAATTCACAAAAGAGGGCTTTGTGGAAGCCGGCTATAAAACGGAAGGCGAATATTTGAAATTTTACATAAAAGATACTGGCATTGGGATACCTGATGATAAAAAAGAACTGGTTTTTCAGCATTTTGTGCAGGCTGATACTTCGGAAACCAGAACATACGGAGGTACAGGCCTGGGTCTTTCTATTGCAAAGGGATTGATAGAAATGCTGGGGGGCGAAATAGGCATAAAGGATACCGAACAGGGAGGCACAACATTTTATTTTAAGGTACCTTATAAAAAACCTGCCGTAAAGAACAACAAGAAACATGAGGAGAATGACAGATATAGCAAGAATGAAACTAAACGTATTTTGCTTATAGAAGATGACAAGACCAATATGGTCTATTTACAGGAACTTTTAAAAGCTCCTGAACTTGCTGAAAAATATAACTTTGAACAATACCTGGCATGGGATGGAAGAGAAGCCATTCAGTTATGCAAAGAACATACTGCCTTAGATCTGGTATTAATGGATATTAAGCTTCCGGATATCAGTGGACTGGAAGTAACTCAGAAAATTAAAAACATTTATCCCGATTTGCCCGTACTTGCCCAGACAGCCTATGCAATGACCGGCGATAAGAGAAAAGCTATGGAGGCTGGCGCTGATGATTATATCACCAAACCGATCGACAGAAAAGAATTTATTTCGAAAATGGAGTCGTTTTTG
>CAZWHH010000517.1:0-1993 GCA_964633615.1 uncultured Bacteroidales bacterium
AGCTTTTCTCTTTACCAGGAATGAAGCCTATCAATTGTTTCCCAATGATTATGAAGAATCATTGTTATTTAAAAAAGGACAGGTTTATGATTTCCCCATGAAGGAAATTGATTATATTTTGGAAACGACGAAGAAGAGTGAAATACATAGGATTGTATTTGTGTATCTAAAGGAAGACGTTCCATTTTTTATTGCGGTAAAATATGAAGAAATATTCGACTGGATATTTTCAATTCCCCCTGATCAGAGAAAAATAAAATCAAATACATTTACAGTTGTTAATGAGAATGCCGGGTAGATCATTGTTTTTGAACAATTGTTAAACCATCTCTGACAGGCAGTATTACATTTGAAAGTTCCGGGTCGTCTTTTATCATCTCATTGAATTGCTGTATCCCTTTTGTGTGTTTATCTGCTTTGTCGGGGGGACTTAATATTTTTCCATCCCATAAAGTATTGTCTGCCAATATAAAACCACCAGAATTCAGATGTTTTTTACAGAGTTTGAGATATTCCGGGTATTCTCGCTTGTCCCCATCAATGAAACATAAATCAAACGAGGTGTCGATAGCTGGAATGATTGATAATGCATCACCAATATGAAGCCTGACTTTAGATATTTCTCCCGATCTTTTAAGATAACAGGTAATAAATTCTTCCAGTTCATCATTGATTTCTATTGTATGAAGAATGCCGTTTTTTTTCAGCCCCCGGGCCATACAGATTGTCCCATACCCTGTATAGGTCCCGATCTCTAAAATATGATCCGGCTGAATCATTTTAACGATCATCTCGAGAAACTTCCCTAGTATGGGACCAGATAACATGCGTGGATGGAGTACTTTTTTATGCGTTTCACGGTATAATTCATGGAGGATTTCTTCTTCCTTATCGGAATGATTTGATATATATTTATTAATTGCTTCAGAATGTGTAATCATAATGCATTATTGATAAATTAATATGGATAAGTGGCCCGGATTTAAAATTTCATTGGCTACCTCAATAACGTTTTCAGAGTGTATGGCATCGATTTTCTCTTTTATTTGATCCAAACTATTGAGTTCGTTTCTAAACAGAAAACTTTTTCCATTGGCAAGCATCATATTTGCATTGCTTTCTGATTGAATGGCTATTTGTCCGAATAATTGTTTTTTTGCGTTTCTTAGTTGCACAGACCCGAGCTTGTTTTCTCGTAATCTTCTGAATTCTTTTTTTACCTGTGTCAGGGCTTTTTCTAATTTGTTTTTATCGGTGGCAAAGTACACTGAAAAGACCCCGGTATCTGTAAAAGGAGTGAAGTTAGATTCTACATGATAAACATATCCTAACTTTTCCCTTAGCAACATATTAAGCCTGGAGGTTAAACCCGGCCCTCCGATAATATTTTCAAGCAAGCTAAGCGTGGTTCTCCTTGGATCATACATATCATATCCAATATTTCCAATCATACAGTGGGCCTGTGTTGTATTGTTTTCAATAACTTTATTTTCAGGTCTGTAATTTTTAAAGGGGGTTCGTGTTTTTTGAATTGGGTGGGGCTGATACTGGTTAAAATATTTTTCAATCATTTGAACCAATTTTGAAAAAGGGATATTTCCTATAGAACTGATTACCATTTGATCGGGCAAATAGTTTTTACGGACGAAATTTATAAAGTCCTCCTTACTGAATTTATTCAAAGTTTCCGGAGAACCGAGGATATTCCTGCCAATAGGCTGACCTGCGAAGACTAATTCTTCAAAATCATCAAAGATCAGTTCTGAAGGGTTGTCTTTATAGGAGTTTATTTCGTCTATTATAACTTCTTTCTCCTTCTCTATTTCTTTTCCCGGAAAGGTTGAAGAGAAAGCCAGGTCTGAGAGCAATTCCAAAGCCCTTGAATATTCATTTTGTATAAAAGAGGTATGAATACAGGTTTCTTCTTTGCTTGTATAGGCATTGATATCTCCCCCTACATTATCCATCCTGCTTAAAATGTGAAAAGCTTTTC
>CAZWHH010000518.1:0-1992 GCA_964633615.1 uncultured Bacteroidales bacterium
TTGGCTTTTACATCATAATCCCAGGCCTTTGTTTGATCCATTACCTCAATGGCTTTGGACAATTCTTTTTCGTTGCCGGAAGAGAGGGCTTTCTCATACATCCGTACAGCCCGGGAGACTTTATCCGAAGATCTGAAAACATATTCAAGTATTGTTATATCATTGGGAATTCTTGGTTCCTGGGGCAGATGGGCAGTCTGAATATCATTTTTTAAAGTGATTTCTCCTTTATCAGCTTCCTCTGTTCCGGAAATGATTTTTAATAAGGTAGTTTTACCTGTTCCGTTTTTAGCAACAAGAGCCACTTTTTGGTCCTTTGAAATACTTAAGGAGATGTCTTCAAATAACTGTAAATCACCATAAGCTTTTGATATTGAATCAACTTGCACATAACTAATCATTCCGGATTTCCTTTCATTTTTTAAGTGCAAATTTAAATAATACTAATTGTTTAAAAGTTTTTTAATGAATTTCTGTGCTGCAAAAAAATTATAAAACAATATTGATTAGGGAGTTAACATTAATTATTCCTGATAATTTACCTTAAAATCCACAAACAACAAAGCCTGCAAATAAAATTTACAGGCTTTGTTTATTTTGAGTAGCGAGAGTGAGACTTGAACTCACGACCTCAGCATTATGAATGCTGCGCTCTAACCACCTGAGCTATCTCGCCAGATTTTGAATGTGCAAATATAATATTTTATTGAAATATATATAAAATTTTAGTAAGAATTTTATATATTGCAAAAACGTTACTATAAAGAAAAGAAATGTGCTTATGAAAAATAAATTTCAGATTGAATATTCTCTGAATGTATCTCCAAATATCTTATTCACACGACTAAGTACACCTAGCGGTTTGGCTGAATGGTTTGCTGACGATATCAACGTGCAGGAGAATTTGTTTACTTTTATATGGAGCGGTACAGAACAGGAAGCAGAAATGCTGCAAAAGAAAAAAAACCAGTACATTCGTTTCAAATGGACAAATGATGAGGATCATGAGAGTTTCTTTGAGTTCCGGATTCATCAGGATGAACTTACCGGGGATGTGGCACTTATCATTACCGATTTTGCTGAAGAAGGTGAAAAAGAGGATACTAAAGAACTCTGGGATACTCAAATAACAGACCTGAAAAATGCATTAGGGGCTAATTAAAAAAAAGAGCCCAATACAATAGATTAATTTTTTAACAAATAGAGCGATTCCGCTCAACGGTTAATCTTTATTTATACTTCCTGATAAGATGTCTTCAAGTCAAATTAATGATATTATCATGCCTCAAACCTGAATAAAATAACTTATTTTTGTAGGCGTTTTATATGAAAATTTGAGCTATTGAAGAAGTTACATAAATTATTATTCAAATCTTTCACCGGACCATTCTTAGCTTCTTTTTTTATGGCCATGTTTATACTGGTACTCCAGTTCCTTTGGCTCCACATTGAAGATTTAGCAGGAAAAGGTCTCGGGTGGAAAATTATTTCGGAGTTGCTCCTCTACGCATCAGCAGGCCTTGTTCCTTTAGCCCTCCCATTAGCAACTCTTGTAGCTTCTATCATGACATTTGGCAACCTTGGAGAAAACTTCGAATTAACTGCTATTAAGTCTTCAGGAATTCCTCTTCAGCGTTTTATGCAACCTCTGATGATTCTTACCATCATACTCAGCATATTTGCCTTCCTTTATTCAAACTATGTAGTTCCCTATACCAATCTGAAAGCGGGCTCCTTAATTCATGATATCAGCCATAAAAGGCAAGAGCTTCAAATCAGGGAAGGAATCTTTTATGATGAGATCCAGGGTTACACATTGAAAGTAGGAAAGAAAAAACCCTACAGTGATCTGATGCTGGATATCATGATTTATGATCATACTGATGAACGGGGCAATACTCAGGTAACACGGGCAGATTCTGGTTATATCAAAATGACAGAAGATAAAGCAAAGCTTCTTTTGATTCTTTTTAACGGACAAACCTACAAAGA
>CAZWHH010000519.1:0-1980 GCA_964633615.1 uncultured Bacteroidales bacterium
GGAAAAAATGGCCGGGTTTCCATTGGAATAACTGTTAAATTGTCAGGTAAAATATCACTTACTATTGCAACATCAGATGAAAATGATTGATTATTGTTGTTATTATTCGTTTGTTTGTCTTCTGATTTATTGTTCGTCATAATTATTCCTTTTTTCTAAAGTTAATAATCTCAAATTATATAAACAAGGAGTATGCCATTAGAATTAACCGGAATAATTGTCGGTTGGATTATTCTACTCTGGTTTTAACAGGATATTTTAGATTTTCTGCAGAATGAAAAATCTCTTTCACAGAACCTACCAGAATTTTTGCTTTTACCATTACTTATACATTATTTGCTCGCCCTGTACAAAAAGCAAATCCTGAGCTGCAGATAACCTGAACATTAACAGAAAGACAATGGTGACCAAAACTTTAAGCTATATCTTATCATTGCCCAAACAGGACTTTTTGTTTACCGGAAGAATGGATCATAGACTCTGCTGAAAGAAGAAAACGGACTATAATAGGGATTGTGATATGAGTTATAATATGGATTCTGACTGTCTTCAAATCCTATTTGAAAATTAATATGAGCATTTTCTGAGATTTTATAACCCATCCCGAGAGAAAAAGACTTATAATCCATGCCATTCTGATCATTAGAGGAATATAAATTAAAGGGTTGCATGGTATTTTGAGCTACCTGTCCCTGGGCACTAATATAGAACTTCTCGCTGGGTTGATATACTCCCCCGCCGGAAAAAGCGAATGATTGAGAATTATTATTTGTTCCTTTGAACATTTCGGGTGTATTATTTCCTGTAGCATTACCCAAAGGATTCATATTCATATTTGATATAACACCCTGAAAATTAAGTTGTAAGTTGGGATTCACCTGAACATTTACATTGGGTGCTATGTAGGAATTCATCATAGAATAGCCGGAACCAGTAGATATACCTGTACCCATCGACAAACCAAAATCTACTTTATCTTCTGCCTTAGTCTGGCTGATAGCTGTGCTGTCCAATGGTTTATAAAACTTAGGCAAAAGGAGCTCGTTCTGGCTGAATACATTCAGCGAAAGCGATAACAAAACAATTAAAGTAAGTTGTAAATGTTTCATTGTTATCATATTTTTTATAGTAACAAAAATAACAAATATATTGTTTCTGGCAATTTAATAAATTAACTTTTATTCAACAAATTAAATTTCAAGATCTGTTCGGGTTACTTTCAGGACTCCTTTTAGTTTTTTTAGTTTCTTAAGCAATGCCTGTAGGTGCTTAATACTTGTTACATAAACATTTACATGTCCCTCAAACATTCCATTGTCAGAGTTTAATGAAATAGACTGCATCTTTACTTTCATATTGTTGGAAATGATATCACTTAATTTATTAATCATTCCCAATTCATCAATTCCGGATATTTTAATTTGGGTCTGGAAGGATTGTTTTTCTTTAGTCTTTGCCCAGTTTACCTTTATAACCCGGTAGTCATATTTTGAGATCATTCTTCTGGCATTGGGGCAATTCGAGCGATGAATCTTTATTCCGTTTCCAGTGGTTACAAAACCGATAATATCATCGCCAAAAATTGGATTACAACATTTTGCCAGTTTATAGTCTATATCTTTCAGATTATCCCCTATTTCAATATAATCGTCTTTTTTTTGTATTTCTTCCTTTTGTTTTCCAGGCTGAACTTCTTGTTTTTCTGGTTCTTTATCTGAAAGCTGATTCTTCTCCTCTTTTTGGGTAAGGATCTCCTTAATATCATTAATATCAATTCGTTCTAGTCCCAAATCATAAAAAAAATCAGTTGCTTCTTTATAATTAAAATAACTAATGAGTTTATTGATGGTATTCTGGTCATTTTTAATTTTCCAGTTTTTAAGTCTTCTTTTCAACAGCTCTTTTCCATGGTCGGCTTCTTTCTTTTGTTCTTCTTTGAGAGACTGACGTATTTTGGATTTTGCCTTTGAAGTAATCACT
>CAZWHH010000520.1:0-1969 GCA_964633615.1 uncultured Bacteroidales bacterium
TTAATATATAGTTTTTTATAAATTATTTTTAAAAGTTAACGCATCACTAGTAATATTGATCCATTAAAAATTCAGGAACCTGTTCCTGCAGATTATATTTTTATCACTCATAATCACCTGGATCATTTTTCCAAAGAGGATCTTCAGAAAATAGCAACTCCAAAAACTTTTATCATTTGCCCGTGGAAGGTCGCTAAAAAATTAAAAAATTATAAAGTACAGGTTATGAAACCCGGAGACCGTTTAAAATTGCAGGATTTTGAAGTTGAAGCGGTTCCTGCTTATAATACCAAACCTGTGTTTTTGTGGATAAAAGGACATCCTAAAAAGGCAGGATATCTGGGTTTTATTTTTACCATCAATGGCAAAAGAATTTATCATGGGGGAGATACCAGCATTATTCCTGAGATGGAAGATTTTCCACCTGTAGATCTTGCATTGGTTCCGGCCGGAGGTGACAAGCTGACTATGAATATTCAGGAAGCCGCTCAAATGGTTAATTCTCTTAAGCCGGAGATGGCCATCCCAATGCATTATGAGGTAGGGAAAGGGTATGGCAAGGAGTTTAAGGAGTTAGTAAGTAATGAAATTAAGGTAATTTTGTTCGAAAATCAATCAAATAAACCCGGTAATAAATGAAAGCACTTGTTATTTACGATTCTGTATTTGGAAATACAAAAGAAGTAGCCGATGCTATTGGTGATGTTTTGAAAGACGATAATGAGTCCTGTACTTTTTCAGTAAATGAAATAGAACCGGATAAGTTACAGGACCTGGATCTGCTTATTGTAGGTTCTCCGACCCGAAAATTTTCTCCAACCCCGGCAACAAAACAGTTCATTTCTAATCTGGAACGTAAAAATATGCGCAGTGTTCAGATTGCTGCCTTTGATACACGGGTAGATGAAGATGACATTAATTCCTCTTTTTTAAGATTTATGCTGAAGGCATTCGGCTATGCAGCAAAGCCCCTTGCCAAAAGTCTTAAAAGAAAGGGAGGAACAGAGGTGGTTCAACCTGAAGGATTTTTTGTGAACGATACCGAAGGTCCTTTGAAAGAGGGTGAACTGGAAAGGGCTGCCGAGTGGGCTAAACATATAAAAGAGAAAGTTAAATAAAAGATTACTTTTTCAGTAAAATCCAGAAAATACCTGTCAATATTAAAATACTTAATGGCGATACAATCCTGTGAATTGTCCGGAGGGCATTATAATATGGTTTTTCCAGATTCAGCATTCCGCCGGTTACAATTAAAGCCAGAAGAAACAATACAGCTATCATTAGTAATACAAAAACAACAGAACTTCCCTGTGTTGTTTTTAAAATACTGTAAAGTACGATACCTGTTAATGCTATTGTTGCCAAAGATACAAGCTTATGAACATTAAACATAGCAGGCTGATAAGGTTTCCCGGTTTTAGCCAGCCATATTCCTGAGATAATAATTAATAAAAAGAGAAAGCCAAGGGCAGCAATTTTTAAAGAAAGATTCATTTTGTTTTTTTTTAATTATATGCTGTTAAATATACAACATTAAAATAATTCAAACCAATTCACAAGTAAAAATCTTATTGTATTAATTATTAAGTACTTATATTTTAATTGGCATCCGTTTTGAATGTAATTACCTGGTTTATGAATAGTTAAATGACAGGAGCAACTGGTCTGTTAATCAAGTCAGAAACTGATTATACCTGTATGAAAGGTTACTAATATTCCGAATCGTCAAAATTTGAATAATATTTCATAAACTGGGCACGCTCAAACATCATCGGTTGGGTTGCTCTCGCCTGACTAAGCTTACCCCTGAAATCATCCAGCTTTTCATATCCTTTTTTCTTCATCCAGTCCTCTATTTGCATGAGCATATTCTTTATAAAGCTTGATGAATTCCTGTATATGGCAGAAACTACTTGTGTGGCTTGTGCTCCTACAAGGATATTTTTAATAACAGCATTTCCGTCATGAA
>CAZWHH010000521.1:0-1966 GCA_964633615.1 uncultured Bacteroidales bacterium
AAGATCAGGTTGACTGACAATAGCAGAGCAAATAAAAGTATCAGTCTTTTCATAAAGCTTAATTTTAATATGTTTGGATCTTATTTGTTTTCAAGCATTTGAAATATTTTTTCTATTTTTTTATTAAGTTTTTTATTTTCAGAGTTTAATCTATTGATTTTATTCTTGTATAGCTTATTCATCTCCTTGAGTTTTTCTTTTAATAGAGAATTCTCTGTAATCAAATCTTTTACTGCCTGAATAGTGACAATTTGTGCGCTATAGGAATCGAGTTGTAAAAGTTCTTCCGAATCGTTTTTCAAATATTCCCCACTTCCCTGAACCGATTCGGGGAATACCTCCTGGAATTCCTGGGCTATAAAGTTGTAATAGTATTTTTCATCTATTGACGGATGTATACTTCTCCATTCATTTGAATATTTAAATTTTACCGGGTGCAATTGCGAAACCAACTCAAAGGCATTGTCAATATGCCGGATATCGGTTTTGATGCGTTTGTCTGAATTGGCCAGCCAGCTTCCGGCAGTGGTTTTGGAGGCGTCTCCTTCTACTTCAAATTTATTTGTACCTGCCATTCTTCCAATGCCTACATCTGCATTGAAGCGCAAAAGGTCTGAATTAAAATTACCCCAGATAAGGCTGCCTGTGGAATCTTTATCTGAATTTTCAATATACAATCGATTGGATAAAGATTCAGACATCCCAGCCGCATATCCTAAACATACGTTTTTTGATCCTGTTGTATTATATTCTCCAGCGGTAGAACCAATATAAACATTGTTATCTCCAATACTATTTGACTCTCCTGCGCTTTGTCCTATAAAAACATTGTCAGTTCCTTCATTCTCAACACCAGCAAAGGATCCAATTATAACACTATTCGAACCTTTTGCTGATAGCATTCCTGCCGCATCTGTACCAATAATTACATTCAAAGAACCAGCAGACCTACCAGCAGTATTACCAATGATAACATTGGAAGAATCTATAACATTATCCCCAGCCTGATTTCCAATCACGACATTGCGATTACTCCAACCATTATAACCAGCTTTATTACCAATAAAAACATTTCCATCACCTCCCATATTGTAATGTCCCGATTCATATCCTAAAAACACATTATCCTCTCCACCATCATTCCAATAACCTGATTTATATCCTAAAAACACATTATTACTTGCACGCAAACCTTTCTCTTTTGTTGCAAGGTTTTCGTATCCTGCCTTATAACCTATAAAAACATTATAAGAGCCAAACATGCTGTTATAACCAGCCTGATGACCCTCATAAACATTATACATTCCGCTTCTATTTGAATATCCTGCCCGGTTACCAATAAATACATTCGAGCTGGCTTTATTGGCATACCCTGCCCGATTGCCTATAAATATGCAGGAATCTGTTTCGGTATTCAAATATCCGGCAAGATTGCCAATAAATACATTATTAGAACCATCTGTATTACTATAACCGGCTTTATCTCCATAAAAGGAATTTTCATTACCTATTGTATTCAGAAAACCCACTGAATCACCCACAAAGGTATTGTAACTTCCGCTGGTATTGCTATATCCTGCAAAGCTACCCAGGAAGGAATTGTTGAGTCCATCAGAATTTGAGTACCCACTTTGGTACCCCACAAAAGAATTATAATTACCTGATTGGTTTGTGTACCCGGTCTGATATCCTAAAAATAAATTACCGCTCCCGTTACTGGTACTGTAACCACTTTGGTATCCCATAAACGAGTTACTTTCCCCATTAGTTAAAGAATACCCACTTTCATATCCAAGAGTTGAATTGTACAATCCAGCTTCTAGTTGTTGCCCACTTTCATGTCCGATAAAATAATTCTCCGTGGTTATATCCATGAATTTTTTTGTTAATCCTTTGGTATTGTTTCTCCCACTCACCGCAAACCCTCCAATGGGTCCTTTTGCCTGCTGATTGACAAATATTCGGG
>CAZWHH010000522.1:0-1963 GCA_964633615.1 uncultured Bacteroidales bacterium
TAAACATCTTTCAAAAAAGGAATTCCACTTAGAGTTCTTATCATAAACCTGAATGTCTTCATTTTGGATATTCCCCTCTGCATCGGCATTTTTTAAAATGCATTCCCCATCTCTTTCTTCGAGATCAAGAAAGATGTATAATCCCTCTTTAAGAGTCAGATTTTTAGAAAAGATTTCCGGGTTGTTCTTTTCTAGTTCGTCAACGAAGTTGGTTATTTCTTGTATCATATCTTTGATTTTTTTATTCATTTTCAACCACCTCCCCACACCCAAACCTCAAACTGTTCTTCTCGCCAAACCGGCGTAGTAGCTTAAGCGGATGAGTTCTGCCGGGCTTTGAGTTTGTGTTTATAGAGTTCAACTTTTCCTTTCCTGACTTCTCCAAATCTACAACCTCCCAATGTCAATTTATGTCACTGCCGGAATTTTTTTTAAAATCAACCATTAAGTTAATAAATTTTATTCATTTGGCAGCAGCTCAATATAAAAACCCAAAAAGCCACAGGGGTAAGGCTTTCCCTGCAGGGTATTCAAGATCGTCTTTTACTACATAACTATCGGGGATATTTGCAATTTGGTTTGTAGTTTTGCTTTTTCCGCCAATTTCAAAAATATACTGATCATCAACGATAAAATCTCCTTTTTGGGGAATATTGAGCTTGTGGTTTACCTGTAACTGATTATTGAAGAAAACTTCTCTTGTTGTTCCTGCTGAAGGTTTTTTCATAGTCAGGGCATGGAGAAAATTCGTATTGTTAAGAAAAATTTTTTCAGGTTTCTGCAGGGTGGCTATACTAATTCCACCGGGATATAAAAGCCATAAAAGTCTTGCCTGTTCCAGGAAATGTAAATAATTGGCAATTGAATTCCTGTGAATGTTGCTTTTTTCAGCCAGCTTTTTCAGGTTGGGTTTAAACGGTACATTTTGTGCAATAATATATAACAATTGCAGCATTTTTTTTGCATTCCGTATGTCAAATCCTTTAAGTTCCGCCATATCATATTCCACTATTGTACGTACCAGTTGTTTTATCCGTTGCTTATAATCTTCCGTGGATTCCATAAAAAAGGGATAATACCCATAATCAAGATAATGACGAAAGTGTTCCAGGGGCTTAAAATTCTTCGGAAAATTCTTGTGTATGGAGGGATCCTGGATAATTTCATCAAGCTGAACAGGCGGCAAGTCAAGTACTCCGGTAAATTGAAGAAACTCCCTGTAAGACAAGCCATGAAGTTCATACATCAGTGCCCGCCGACTGAGATCACCTTCCTGTTTGGCAATATCAATGATGGAAGAACCGGTAAAAACGATCTGGAGATCGGGATAACGATCGTATAAGTTTTTTACCTCCATTGACCAGTTCGGGTATTTATGAACCTCATCCAACACAAGGATTTCTCCGCCCTGTTTGTGAAATTTTTTTGCCGTTTCTACCAGAGTATTGGTTGTAAAATAAAAATCATCCAGGGAAAAATAAGCAGCTTTGTGTCCTGGCAAACCTCTCTCATGTAGCCACTGTAAAAGCAAAGTAGTTTTGCCTGTGCCACGGGCTCCTTTAATGCCTATGAGCCTTGCCTGCCAGTTGATATTCTGATACAGGTATCTTTTGAAATTTGTAGAAACACGCTCTATTACTAAGTCTGATTGTTCTAACAACTCTTCCATATTCAGGTGTATAAATTTAATATAATGCACATACGTATATGCAAAAATAATAAAAATTTGCACATTCAAATGTGCATTTATATAAAAATCTTTCATTAGGTTTTTTACTCAGCAATTAATCTATCTCCCCACACCCAAACCCCAAACTGTTCTTCTCGCCAAAACCGGCGTAGTAGCCTAAACGGATGAGTTCTGCCGTGGCTTTGAGGCGGAATTTATACAGGTATCCGCGTAGCTTGCTTTCCTGTTTGGTTCCGCTTTTTATGGTGATCAGGCGTGATTTGGGTTTGGTTA
>CAZWHH010000523.1:0-1956 GCA_964633615.1 uncultured Bacteroidales bacterium
AAGCCATCCATTGGCAGATAGGTTACAAGGTCTGCTCCTTTATAGTTTTTCCTCACTTCATAACCCGATGGAGAAAAAAATGTCAATAAAATTTGATGGTCGGGATACTCCTTTTTCAATTTCTCTATCACCGGGCGACCTTGTTCGAATTCTCCCAGAGAAGCGCAATGAAACCAAATAACAGGCAACCCAGTATTTATTTTAGCAGACAATGTTGAAAAGACATTTTTCCTTCCGGAAATAAACAGGCGGGCTTTTTTATTAAAAAGGGAACCTATAGCCACCAGGATATAGTAAAAACGAATTCCGACAGAATAAAGTAAGGTCATGAGTCAATATTTTATACAAATGTAAAAGATTTATCATTTTTTTTTTGATTTCCGCCATATATTTAGAAAACAAAATAAACAATTGATTTTTAGCGTATTATAGAACAATAAAATCAATACTGCAATTCTAAAGGCGTACAAACTGTAATTTATATCAAAAAAAAATTTTGTGACTCCAATATATTTTATATTTTTATCCCTGTCAAATAGGATTTCTTGGTACCCTATAACCCTAAAATTTAACCTTGAGGCCTTCAGTAAAGCTGGAGGTCTTTTTCATTAAGAAATATCCCGAATATTTTTGATTATTTTTCGTTAAGTTTATAATATGCATTAACATTCAATGGTGAATGGATAGAATTGTTCAGGTATTTACCCTATTAATCATTTTAATTGTTGTGGCCAAAAACAGTTTTTCTCAACAATTAAACAATTTTATTGAAAAGCCGGTTCAAATTGAAAGAGACACGCTAAAGCTTGATTCTCTTTTCCTTGTTCCGGGGTCTGTAAAATTATTCTCCCCCGACAAAAGAAATATTCATGACAGCCTTTACACAATTATTCACTGGAAAAGCCTTCTTATACCTTCCCAAAAATTACAGGAGCGTTATAATACAATTCATATAAGCTACAGGGTTTTTTCTGATATACTGAAAGAAGAGTATGCCCTTCATTCTGATGACAGTATACAAAAAATTCCAGAAAAGGTTTTTACCTATCAAAAATTCACCAGTCAAAAAAATCATAGCAGGCCTTCTTTTTCTTCAGGCAATATTATAGAATCGGGAAGTATTGCCCGGGGCATCACGGTGGGAAATAATCAAGACGCAGTGGTTAATTCCACACTGGATCTTCAACTCTCGGGATCCCTCAATGAAAATCTAAATATTATCGGTGCCATTTCTGATGAAAATATACCTATTCAGCCGGATGGAACCACTCAAAAGATTGAAGAATTTGACAAAGTTTTTATTAAAGTTTTCAATGATGATTTTGAAGCCATCGGAGGAGATTTTACCATTAAGGATAAAACGGGTGTTTTTATGAGAACAGAAAAGAAGTCGCAGGGGGTTGGAATTCAATATGCCTTTGACCTAAATGAAAATTCACCGGCAAAACTAATCAGTCAGGTCAACGGAGCCATTTCCAAAGGTAAATATTGCAGTAAATACTTCCCCGGACAGGAGGGTAATCAAGGACCTTATCGTCTTACAGGATGTGAAAATGAACGCCAGATCATCATTCTTTCAGGTTCGGAGAAAGTATACATTGACGGAAAACTAATGAAAAGAGGTCAAAATAACGATTATATTATTGATTATAACACTGCTGAAATAACTTTCACTACCAATCAACTGATTACAAAAGACAAAAGGATCAGGATTGAATATGAATACTCCTTAAAAGAATATGCACGCTTTTTGATGTTTTCAAAAAATACATTAAAGACCCAAAAAGGAAACTTCTGGTTAAATTTTTACAGTGAAAAGGACAGTAAAAATCAATCCCTGGGGCAAGAGCTGAGTACTGAAAACAAACAACTCCTTTCTGAGATCGGTGACAACCTGGAGGAAGCCGTGGTACCCAATGTGGATACCACTGCATTCAATAATAATATGGTGTTGTA
>CAZWHH010000524.1:0-1952 GCA_964633615.1 uncultured Bacteroidales bacterium
TTCGTAAATAAAAAGAAAGGAGGTAAATTAT
The DNA here is from genome assembly GCA_964633615.1 of uncultured Bacteroidales bacterium. Taxonomy (GTDB): domain Bacteria; phylum Bacteroidota; class Bacteroidia; order Bacteroidales; family UBA12077; genus JAGXLC01. The sequence goes on from CAZWHH010000524.1 coordinate 32, forward strand.
GCCCGGACTAAACAGAAAAGGACCCAATAATGAAGGCCCAATGACAGGAAACCAACAAGGCCTTTGCAATCCGAAAAACAAAGATAAAGACCTCTCTCCTATAACAGGAAGAGGACAAAATAAAAAGGAAGGAAAAGGTCTTGGTCTGAGAAGAAACAAAGGGCGAGGCCCTGGTAAAAGGTTTCGAAACAGGCAAAGCAGATAAAAATTATTCACTTAAAACAAATACTTATGAAAAAAATAGCGATTCCCGTGATTGAAGGAACACTATGCAAACATTTCGGCCATTGCCAGGAATTCCATGTTTTCACAATTGAAAATTCAGAAGTAAAGGAACAAATGGCTTTAACTCCACCCCCTCACGCGCCCGGTGTAATCCCCGACTGGATCAGCAAAAACGGAGTAACAGACGTGATCGTTGGTGGAATAGGACAGCGGGCCATAGACATTTTCAACAATAAAAGTATTAACGTGTTTGTCGGAGCTCCAAGCAAAGATTCTGAAACAATTATTAAAAATTTTCTGAACGGAACGCTGGAGACACAGGCAAACATGTGTGACCACTAAAATTAACCAATTAGCAAATTGTATGGATCCCAGATGTTTATTCTGTTTTTCCAGGGCTTTTGAGAAGCTCCTGGATCAACATGTCAACAGTAAAAATGAAAAACATAAGTTGGCCAAACAATTTTTCGGTTTTTTATCTGAAATTGAAACAAACCAACCAACTCCTGTTGTGGCCAGAGAAATTCATGCAATGATAAGAAAATATCTGAATGAACCTGACCCTTACAGGAAACAAAAAGTACAAAGCAATGAACAGGCTAAATCTCTTGCAGAAGAGTTAAAAAATAAAATCGACGCAGCAAAGGATCCAGGGAATTTATCTCTACGGTATGCCATAGCAGGCAATATTATAGATTACGGGCCGGGACACAAATTTGATATTAAAAAAACCATCCAACAAATTGAAAAGGCTGAACTTGCAATAGATCAGTCAGACCAACTAATAAAGAAAATCAAAGAATCCGGGAAAGTTCTCTATTTGGGAGACAATGCAGGAGAAATCGTTTTTGATAAATTGTTTCTTCAAACACTGAATCACCCCGATGTTACCTTTGTAACGCGCGGTGCCCCTGTAATCAACGATATTACTTTAAAAGAAGCAGAAGAAGTGGGAATGCACGAAGTGGCAAAAGTTATAGATAACGGATGGGATGCCCCGTCAACCATATTGAAAAAGTCAAACCATACATTTAAAAGAGCCTTTGAAGAAGCAGATCTGATTATTGCCAAAGGTCAGGGAAATTTTGAAGGATTGATGCATGAAGATGATCCAAGGTTATGGTTCCTGCTTATGGTTAAATGTCAGATAATAGGAGATTTCCTGGGCGTTAAGAAAGGAGATATTGTAGTCAGAAATAACCATATATAAATTACTTATTCATTTTTAAATCTTACATTATGAGTCATCATAAAATAGGCATAATTATATGCGATCGATACCACCGTTGTGGTGGTGGTAAATGCTTTAAAGCTCTCAGAGAAAGAGAAGGAGCTTTTGATGTATACAAAAACAACGAAGTTGAAGTAGTGGGCTACACAACATGCGGAGGTTGCCCGGGAGGAAACATTGAATATGTCCCGGAAGAAATGGTGAAAAACGGGGCAGACACAATACACCTGGCAACCGGTATGGTGGTTGGATACCCACCCTGCCCAAGAGTCGGTTATTTTAAAAAATATATTGAGGAAAGATTCAATGTAAAAGTCGTGGCAGGAACACATCCCATTCCCGAAAAATACTTTACCATGCACACGAAGTTAAAGACCTGGGAAAGCAACTTCTGGCAGGAACTCATCAAACCAACCCTGGCAGATGAAAAAACAAGACTGGCGTACAACTAAAAATTTTTACTTT
>CAZWHH010000525.1:0-1951 GCA_964633615.1 uncultured Bacteroidales bacterium
TTAAGAAAATTAATATTCCACTCTTACTAATAACCGGAGAAGAAGATAAAATTACTCCACCGCAAATGGCAGAAAAGCTTTATCATACTTCTGTAAGTCAAAATAAGAATTTGCTTATCATAAAAAGAGGAGGGCATAATGATTTGCCTCAAAAGGAAATCTATAAAAAAGCACTAAAGCGTTTCTATGAATCGCAAAGCAATATGCAAACGCTCAAAGATTCGCTTATTGCTCCTTCTTCAACTCTTGGATTATCCCGGAAATAAAGCGATAAGGCGTTCTGGTACTAAATAAATTCACAACCCAGACAGGAATGGCACCGCCGGGATTTACCCAACCCGTAACAGTGATCCGACTACCGGCTCCATTTATGCTCTTTTCAATTTTCCATTTTTCCTGGAAATCGTCTATTGGAATGGTTCTTTTTTTGTTTTGGAGAATTCCTGCCACATTTTTTGATTCCAGATAGATTCCATCCTGAGTAAATCTAACATTCATCTCCATCACCATTTCGCGATTTTTCACCGGCCAGGGCATATCGAAATGCATGTAATTTCTATAGCGTTTATCTTTCTGTTTTACCAAAAAGGAGAGTGAATCCACAAGTTCCATATACTTGAGATTCTCTCTGAAATCAACAACCTGCCTGTATATCTTTTCCGGTTTTGCAGGAAGACTGGTTATCACTTTATACATGTAAATATGTGTATCGCCTTTTTCTTTGGTATAAACCTTAATGCCATTCTCGTCTTTTCTGAGCTCCCATTCATTCTCTCCTGCAAATGTTAGATGAAAGGGCATTAATATTAACAGGAGGGATAATATCGTATAATTTCTTTTCATGATTTGTTTTTTCTATCTAACAGAACAAAATTGAATGTGTTCATTCATGTGAGCATGTCTCCATAAAAAAATTAAATCGCCCCGGGAGCGATTTAATTTTCTCAAAATCTTACAGTTAATATGTTGTAAGAGTTTTTACTTTAAACTAAACACAATAGGTATGGTAAATTTGACTTTCACCGGCTTTCCTCTTTGTTTTCCAGGCTCCCAGTCTGCCAGTCCGTCAAAAGCTTCCATAGCAGCCTGATCTAACAATGGATGATTTCTCCTGACAAGTTTTTTGTCAACAATTTCACCTTCTTTGTTCACGATGAAAGAGATATATACTGTTCCCTCAATATTTTCTTTCTGGGCTTCTTCAGGATATTCTATATTTTGCATAATATCCTCCCGAAAATCACTTATGTCACCTGTTTTATCATAAACCGGCATTTCTTCTACCGCTAAGAAAACATCTTCGTCCTTATCAGCCTTTGCTCCAAGGGATTTGGCTTTTGTCATAACAACAATTACCTTGTTTTTATTGTTTTTATCATCTTTAACAGAAAAGATTCCCGTGCCGGATTTTGTTTGCATATCAACATAAATATGTTGTTCGCTATTGCCTTCCTTAATGGTTTTTTCAGTACTCATAATAGCTTTGCCATCCGGCTGTTTTAGCTCCATATAATTACGGGAATCCTGTTGCATATAACTACCTGGATCTTTCTTTTTAGCACTATAGAGGTGAAAACCATAAGTTACATTCTTCTCCAGTTGAATTTTGGTTTGCGGAAAGTTATCTCCCTCAAACTCGGCATAAAGCTCATATAATATTTTTTCGCCTTTGTCCTTAAAATCAGCACGATAATTCTCTACAAGCTCCTCAGGAACCACTGTTCCCAGGTTGTTATCTGTTAATTGATTAAAGGTTACTTTTTCCTTTTCTTTGTTCAAGTCGTTTTTGTCGAAAGATTGAGAGCACGCAAAAAAGAAAAATAGTATAAGTGCAATGGGGACTACAGCTATGATTTTAGCTATCGATAATTTATTTGATGATTTTACTTTTGTCAGCATTTTAAGTCGTTTTTTTGAAAGTGAATAACTAAACGCACTTGTCATTTTAAAA
>CAZWHH010000526.1:0-1943 GCA_964633615.1 uncultured Bacteroidales bacterium
AGCTAATATTAGTAAAAAACCTTGCATTTTGCAAATAATAAATATATGTATAGCAGTCATTATAAGTTTGTTTTGTGTTTTTCAGCAAACCCTGAATAACCTGCTTATTTCTTATTATCAGGGATAAGTCTTTGTTGTTTCAGGTGCCGCTCCAGCCAGTAGCACCCGACTTTACCTTGTATTATAAGAATTTCTTTCTTTTCTTTTTTATCGCGACAACTCATTAAAAGAAAACAGTTAAGAAAACCGGGATTAAAACGGTTTTCTTAACTGTTCAAAAATTAAATCATTTCCCTTCAGATTTTCTAAATTGCTGATATAACTTGTTGATTGATGTTTTCATTGTGGTCAGGCCATCATCAATTCCTTCCCTTATGCTATGCCAGGTCTCGTCTCTTTCATCATTCATTTCGGAAAGGGTCTTTTGCATTTTATTTTTTTGCTCTTTCAATTGATTGACCTGTTGCATTAATTTTTGTCTCAAATCATCATTAGACCTTTTGGCTTTATCCTCAAGATCGGATATTTTTTTTGAAAAATCATTCAACCAGTCTTGAGCCCTATTATAAAATTCGCTTTTATCCGGTCTGATTTCTTCAAGATAAGTTTCAAATTGAGTTGCAATTTCATCCCACTTCCCCTCAGAAGCATTCAACATCTGTGAATATTTTTCCTGGAGTTTTTCTCTGTGGTTTTTCAATTCATTTATCTGCGAACTCAAATCTTTTAAGTCTTCTGAAGTATTCATTTTAGCCTCTAAAGCTTTTGCTTCCAGCTCGTAAATTTTAGAAAGCATTCTTTTTACTAAAACTTCTGATCTCTGTTCGTAATATTTCCTCTTTTCATCCATAGTTTTTATAATATTTTAATGGTTCGCCCTTAAAATACAAAATAGATTCCTTTTTTACAAATAGATTTAACTATAATTTAAAATTCATAAAAGTGGCTTAATCTTGAAGTAATTTTATTGATGATTTGTAATTTTTTCATCAATCTAAAAACTAATAAAATGTAGTGAATTTATCATTGTTTAATGATCAATAAAAGATTACTTGAAAATTCGTTTGAACAATAACAAAGAATAGAATCAACCCATTGGTGAAAGTTCTAAAATTAAAGAAGAGAGGGAAATTGGAAGTTATATTAAATTTATTAATTTCGTCTCCGCTAAAATAAATAATTAGTATATGGAATATTTAAAAGCAAGAGGGGTTTACAAAAAATTCATCAACCAATACGCCCTCAACAATGTGGATCTGACTGTTCCTGAAAACAGCATCCACGGTTTACTGGGACCAAACGGTGCAGGAAAAACAACACTCATCCGTATCATCAACCGGATAACAGCTCCCGATGAAGGAGAAGTACTACTGAAAGGGAAAAAACTTAAAATGGAAGATGTATTCCGGATAGGCTACTTACCAGAAGAAAGAGGACTTTATAAAAAGATGAAAGTCGGAGAGCAATCCATGTACCTTGCCCAGCTTAAAGGAATGAAAAAAAGAGATGCACAGGAAAAACTAAAATACTGGTTCGAAAAGTTTGAGATACAACCCTGGTGGAATAAAAAAGTGGAGGAACTTTCCAAGGGCATGCAACAGAAAATACAATTTATCACAACGATTGTACATGAACCGGAACTCATTATCTTTGACGAGCCTTTCAGCGGTTTTGATCCAATCAATGCCAACCTGCTTAAACAAGAAGTGCTTAAATTAAAAGAAAAAGGTACCACCATTATTTTTTCCACTCACAATATGGAATCTGTTGAAGAGCTTTGCGATCATATTACCTTGATAAACAGAGCAAACAGTATTCTGGAAGGCTCTATTGATACAATCAAAAATGAATATAAATCAAATATTTATGAAATTGAATTCAACGGAAATTCAGAAAAAATAAAACAATCGTTAAATGATCATTATGAAATACTTGAGGAAAAA
>CAZWHH010000527.1:0-1930 GCA_964633615.1 uncultured Bacteroidales bacterium
GTTTAATTCTTTGGCTATTTCTTCGTATGAATATTCTTTAAAATACCGAAGTTCAATGAGATTTCGATATCGTGGCTTTAGTTTGTTTACTACACTCCTCATCAGAGAAACTTTCTGGTTTTTAATCATTCCTTCTTCGGGGTCCAGAGAGCTTGACAGTAAGGGAGGTGGAGCCATGTCATTTTCTTCTTCAGCCTGATCTATTGAGATCACATTTGCCTTCTTTTTTCTTATAAAATCGATACAATTGTTGGTGGCAATTTTGAATAACCATGTGCTGAAAGCATAATTGGGAGTATATTGCTCAATGTTCTTGAAAGCTTTTCCAAAAGCTTCAATAGTTAAATCTTCAGCATCATTTTTGTTATTCACCATTTTAAGAAGCATATAAAAGATGGCATCTTTGTATCGGTCCAGTAATTCAGCATAGGCTTTTTCGTCACCATTGATTGCCAGTTTGACCAGCTTAAAATCATGTTTTGCTTTTGCTGATAGGTTTGGATTTACGTCCATCTATTATTATTTCTTGTGATTTTATTTGCAAGTACGACTATAAAATTAAAAAAAGGAATAAATATATCATAAAAAACAGAAGGGATTAAAATATATTTTTCATTGAATTTTTTTGCCATATTTCCTATAATGGTTAACTGTAGTATCATTCGAAACATGAATATTGCCAAAATATATAAGTAAAAATAGGGAAAAAAGACCAAAGACAAAAGAAAAGAGGTATAAAATAAAATCCGGCTGAAAAGTTCAGTCCCCAATCTGAATTTTGTACTTCCTTTATAATATTTGGATGTTGTGAGGTGTCTCTTTTTTTGTTTAAACCACTCGGGGAGATTTTCTTTAGGATCAGATAAAACCATTGCATCTGATTCCATACACACCCTGGTGTTTTTTTTATTGGCAGTTTGATTAATGAACAAGTCATCATCTCCTGATTCTATATGGTAATGGCTGGAAAAACCTTTATTATCAAAGAAGAGAGACTTTTTGTATGCCATATTTCTGCCCACCCCCATATAAGGAAATCCTGCCATGGCATATGAAAAATATTGTAAAGCAATACTTAAAGTATCATATCTGATAATGTTGTTGAGAAGGGAGGGTCGTTTATAATACCCCCCGTATCCCAGTACGATTTCAGTATCATCAGTAAATTTTTCCGATATTCTCTTGAGCCATTTTTTTGAATTGGGTTTGCAATCGGCATCAGTAAAGACTAACCAGTTACTTTTTGCTGCTTTGATCCCAATAGTGACGGCCAGCTTTTTCCCATGAGTGAATTTCTCGTCTTTTTTTATTTCTGTAGTTCTTAGATGAGAATATTTTTTTTGCAAATCATCAAGTAGGGAGTTGGTATCGTCCAGAGAACAATCGTTTACGACAATTACCTCAAAATGAGGGTATTCTTGTTCCAGAATGAAAGGGAGGTTGTTTTTTAAATTTTCCTCCTCATCTTTTGCACAGATTATTACAGAAAGGGGTGATTCCTCATGGGTAGCAGGAGTTTTTTTATAAAATAATACCCTGCTATAAATACCCACGTAATAAATGAGTTGTGTTAAAAAGGCCGCAACAAAAACGATCAGAATAAAACTGAGCGGGTGCTCGGTTAGTGTTTCTAAGATATGCACAATTGATTATTGTTTGGTAAATTATTTATTGTTTGCTGTAATTTTGAAGAGCAATTTTATGAAAGTTTTTTTTCCTAAACAAGGAAAGGACTTTAATTCGTTAAAAATATTTTGGTAAAGAGAATGTGCTGGTTTTTTTCTCAGATTGATGTATGAATTTAGAACCCGGTCTTTTCTCTGTTTACTATTTTAATAAATAAATATAAAATGAAACCCTCATCTGCATCCTGCAGACAAAAGGCAATGAATATAGCATGGGGGTTACATGGGATGCAGTTTCAAAAAAT
>CAZWHH010000528.1:0-1929 GCA_964633615.1 uncultured Bacteroidales bacterium
ATTGTACAAGGGAAAGAAGTAACCTGGATGCCATCTTACGGCCCCGAAATGCGTGGTGGTACAGCCAATGTGGCTGTTATCATCAGCGACGAAAGAATCAGCTCTCCGATTATTAACGAATTTGATACAGCCATTATCCTGAACCAGCAATCAATGGATAAGTTTGAAAAAGCTGTTAAACCAGGTGGTTACCTGATTTACGACGGTAACGGTATCACCCGTCACCCGGAAAGAAAAGACATTAACATTTATCGTATTGATGCTGCCTCTGAAGCAGCCAAAATGGAAACCACTAAAACTTTCAATATGATTGTTATGGGTGGCTTACTGAAGGTTAAACCCATTGTGGAAATGGACAATGCCATCGAGGGACTGAAAAAATCACTTCCTGAAAGATATCACCACCTGATCCCTGTAAACGAAAAAGCCGTTCACAGAGGAACAGAGATAATTCAGGAGGTAAGTAAAGCAAAAACAGAAGCATAAAAATACCTGAAACAATGAAAAAAGGCTGTCTTTGGGGCAGCCTTTTTTCATTTTTTAGCAATCAATCAATAACAGCGGGCGTAAAATTGAAAACCCCCGTTCAATATAAAAACCCAAACAACCATAAAGGAATCTTATTAAGAGCACCGATTTCTATATCATCTGAGACAATAAATGCTTGTTTCTCATTTTTAATTTGTTTATTCGTTTTACGGGATCCTCCTATTTCAAAAAGATACGTATCATCAACAAGAAAATCACCAGATTTCTTCGGAAGCGAAACATTATGAAACACCTGTATTTGCGAGAGAAAAAAAGATTCTCTTATACTACCCTGATTTACCTTTTCCCGACACAACATATAAGCAATATTTGTATTGTTCAAAAAAATCTTTTCAGGTTTTTGTAAGGTACTTGTGCTTATACCTTTCAGGAAAAGCAGGTTAATAATCTCTGCTTTAGCAAGATAATGAAGGTAACGAACAAGAGTACTTCGATAAACCCCAATCTTCTCACTTAGTTTTGTTATGTTTGGTTTGAATGGCACATTTCCTGCCAGGATGTAAAGTAATTGTTCTATTTTTCTCGCATTTCCAGGGTCGTATCCCTTTACCAAACGAAGATCATTTTCAATAATTAACTTCATGGTTTGAGAAAGCCGACTATAATAAACAGATCTGTTCTCTGAGTAATAAGGGTAGTAGCCAAACCTAAGATAATCAGAAAAAAAAGCCAAGGGTTTTATTTTTTCAGTAATATGATAAGCAATATCATGATGCCCCGAAAGTATCTCATCAAGTGAGTATTTTCTTTCCCTGCATATATTTTCCATTTCAAGATATTCACGAAAAGATAATCCGGAAAGTCTATAAACAACTGCCCGTCTGCTTAAATCTACATCCAGTTGTAATATCTCCAGAATAGAGGATCCGGTAAATACAATGTTAATATCAGGAAAACGATCGTAAGCATTCTTTATTTCCCTTGCCCATCCCGGGTATTTATGCACTTCATCAATGGCAATAAAAACACCTCCCTTTTGACGAAACTCTTTTATAAAATCAATTAGCGTATTGTTGGTAAAATAAAAATCGTCTAGCGATATGTATATTGCATTCTGATTGTTACTCTTAAAATGCTCTTTCAGATACTGAAGGACCATTGTTGTTTTTCCGGTTCCCCTGGCACCAACTATACCTATCAGTCGCCAGCTCCATTCTATTTCATGATATAAATACCGCTTGAATTCAAGACTTACCTGCCTTTTAAATTCATTTGATTGAATAAGAAGACTTTCCATATTGATGAATCTTTTCAACAAATATATTAAATTTTGATGAATACACTCATCATTTTTTAATTTTTTTTATGAGTATCATGAACAAAAATGCTAATTGTTGCCTGTTTCTCATTTATTCCTTAACTTGAAAAGAAATCCGGCTG
>CAZWHH010000529.1:0-1924 GCA_964633615.1 uncultured Bacteroidales bacterium
AGCGCCTTGCTGGTGGCTACTTGTCACCGTCTCCTGCCTTCTTTGCCCTTTTCCGCTCATTTTCGCTTAGTAATATTTTTCTGAGCCGGATTGATTTGGGTGTAACTTCTACATATTCGTCTTCTTTAATATACTCCATGGCTTCTTCCAGAGAAAACTTGGTGGCAGGTGTCAGCAGCGTCTTGTCATCCGAACCGGCGGCACGCACATTGGTGAGTTTCTTGGTCTTCGTGATGTTAACCACCAGGTCATCTTGTCTTGAATTTTCACCAATCACCTGCCCGGCATAAATTTCTTCGGTAGGATCTACAAAGAATCTTCCTCTGTCTTGCAGCTTTTCAATGGAAAAAGGGATCGCTCTTCCTGTTTCCATTGCGATAAGAGAACCATTTCTTCTGTTAAGTATTTCACCTTTCCATGGTTCATATTTATCAAATCGGTGTGTTATGATAGCTTCTCCTTCGGTAAGTGTAAGTATCTGGTTCGTAAGCCCAATCATTCCCCTTGCCGGGATGCTGAATTCCAAAGCCACTTGTTCATTTTTTGTTTCCATGTTCACTATTTCTCCCTTTCTCTTTGATACTGCCTCAATCACTTTTCCCTGGAATTCTTCCGGAACATGAATGGTGAGCAGCTCAATGGGTTCACATTTTTTTCCGTCAATTTCTTTAACAATCACCTGGGGCTGGCCAAGCTGGAATTCATATCCTTCGCGACGCATAGTTTCTACAAGGATAGATAAATGTAAGACCCCTCTGCCGTAAACCGTTAGTTTTTCCGGAGAATCGGTTTCCACGATTTTTAATGCCAGGTCTTTTTGTGTTTCTCTGAAAAGCCTTTCTCTTATATGCCTGGAGGTTACATATATGCCTTCTTTTCCATAAAAAGGGGAGGTGTTGATTGTGAACAGCATGCTCATGGTCGGCTCATCAATATGAATGGGCCGCAGACCCTCCGGGGCTTCTATGTCGGAAATCGTATCTCCCAGTTCAAAGTGTTCCGGGCCCAGCACTGCACAGATATCTCCATTTTTTACTTCAGTTTTTATTTTTTCTTTCCCCAGACCTTCAAAAAGGAAAAGTTCTTTGATCTGCGACTTTTGAATGTTTCCGTCACGTTTCACAATCGATACCTGCATGCCTGCTTTGATGGTTCCCCGGGTAACTCTTCCCACAGCAATTCGTCCAAGGTATGAGGAGTAATCCAGTGAACTGATACGCATCTGCAAGGTGCCCGGATTTTCTTCCGGGGCTTCAATGTTTTTGAGAATAGTGTCTAACAAATAACTCACATCGTTGGAAGGTTCTTTCCAGTCGGGTCCCATCCAGCCCTGTTTTGATGAGCCATAAACAGTCGGGAAATCCAGTTGCTCCTCAGTTGCATCCAGACTAAACATCAGGTCAAAAACAGATTCCTGCACAGCTTCCGGGGTACAATTGGGTTTATCCACTTTATTGATAACGACAATAGGCTTGAGTCCCAACTCTATGGCTTTCTTCAGCACAAAACGGGTTTGTGGCATGGGGCCCTCCAGGGCATCTACAAGCAACAAAACGCCGTCGGCCATGTTGAGCACACGCTCCACCTCTCCGCCAAAATCAGAGTGCCCGGGAGTGTCGATGATATTGATCTTTGTATCCTTGTACCTGACAGAGACATTCTTCGATAGAATAGTAATTCCCCGTTCCCGCTCCAGCTCATTGGAATCCAGGATCAAATCCTGCACTTCCTGGTTTTCCCTAAACATTTTTACCTGGTGTAATATACGGTCAACCAGGGTTGTTTTTCCGTGGTCAACGTGTGCAATGATTGCTATATTTCTAATATCCTGCATTTTTACTCCTCTTTTTCTGAAAATTGACGTGCAAAAGTAAGATTTATTTTATGAGTACCACCTGATTTATAATTTTATTGTTGAAATATT
>CAZWHH010000530.1:0-1924 GCA_964633615.1 uncultured Bacteroidales bacterium
TGACGAAATCATTGTTAAATAATAAAAAACCGAAGCGATGAATAGTAAACAATCTCATGCATTTTCATTTTCTATAGTTATCGGACTCTTTTTTATGTGGGGCTTTGGCACGGTGATGAACGATGTGCTTATACCCTATCTGAAAGGAGTTTTTGTGTTGAATCATTTCCAGTCTATGCTGGTTCAAACTGCCTTTTTTGGTGCTTATTTCATTGGTTCGGTTGCGTATTTTATTATTTCTGCCCTGGGAGGAGATCCCATCAACCGGATTGGATACAAGAACGGAATTGTGATTGGTTTGTTGATTAGTGCTTTGGGTTGTTTGCTTTTTTATCCGGCAGCCGATCTTGTTTCTTACGGTTTTTTCCTTGCGGCCTTGTTTATTTTGGGACTGGGATTTACGCTTTTACAAATAGCTGCAAATCCCTATGTGTCGATACTGGGACCGGAAGAGCAGGCTTCCAGCCGTCTGAACCTGGCACAAGGCTTTAATTCGATAGGCACTACGCTTTCTCCGTTTTTGGGCGGGTATTTTATTTTTAAGGTTTTTGGTGGAATTGAGGCAGGGGGAGCCGAGGCTGTAAAAGTTCCTTATCTTTTTCTGGCGGGTTTGTTTTTGTTGCTGGCCCTGTTGATCAGTTTTGCTCACCTCCCCCGGTTCACCAGTAATTATAAACCCGAAAAGGGAATTCAGGCGTTGAAGTTCAGGCATCTTAATCTGGGGATTCTTGCTATTTTCTGTTATGTAGGAAGTGAGGTTTCTATTGGCAGCATAATGGTAAGTTACCTGGGGCAGGAAGACATTGCCGGTTTGTCGGAAAGTGCAGCCAGTGGATATGTCTCTTTTTACTGGGGCGGTCTTTTAATCGGGCGTTTTCTGGGCTCTGTCTCGCTCAGTGCCATGGGAAAGAAGCAGAAGTTGCTTTTAATGACGGCCATCCCGGTAGTTGCTTTTGTCATTATCTGGTTACTCCAGGGTCCCGTTATTGCCTTAACCTATGGAATATTCTTAATTATAAGTTTGGCCGGTTTCTATATAGGTCGATCACAACCCGGGAAGTCTCTCTTTATCTTTGCTCTGGTAGCCGTGGTTTTGCTTTTTATCACCATGTCATCACAAGGGCATGTGGCTATATGGACTTTAGTAGGAGTAGGGCTTTTTAATTCGATTATGTGGTCGAATATTTTCACCCTTGCCATAAAAGGGTTGGGCAAGCATACCAGTCAGGCCTCATCTCTGTTGGTAATGGCTATTGTGGGTGGTGCTGTTTTTCCCGCGATACAGGGTGCTGTAGCTGATGTCACCAGCATACAAACATCATTCCTGGTGCCAGTGGCAGGCTTTTTATACATAGCCTTTTACGGTATTAACGGGTCGAAACTGAAAAGCCGTGCACCGGCAGCAGAAAATTAATAAAAACTGATTCTATTCCTGGACTTCTCCGATTCCTTGCCGGATCACTTCAGGGATATCTTTGGTACAGTCGATTACTGTGGACGGTTCTATATTACCCAGTCCGCCATGTACAAATATATCCACCAGTTTTTCATATTTCTCAGCAATCACATCTGGATCAGCCAGGTATTCCTGAATTTCATCATCAAAGCGAAGGGAGGTGGTCATCAATGGAGCCCCCATTTCTTCAACTATTCTGAGAGGGATGTTGTTGTCAGGAATGCGAATCCCCACCGTTTTTTTCTTGCTGTTGTAATATTGTGGAAATTTATGGTTTGTGGGCAATATGAATGTGAAAGGTCCCGGCAGGTTATGTTTTAGTAATTTAAAGGTAGATTTATCAATGGGTTTTACGAATTCTGAAACCTGACTTAAGTCGTTGCAGATGAGACTGTAATTCTTGTCTTTTTTCTTTTCTTGTCTGATTTTGCTTACACGATCTTTGGCTTTGTGGTTTTCTATACTCCA
>CAZWHH010000531.1:0-1907 GCA_964633615.1 uncultured Bacteroidales bacterium
GGAACCCCTTTAAATGCTTTGGGTACATTGACAAGATCAAGATGTTCACGCAACCCGGCAAATAAAATTAAAGCCAAACCAAAGCCAACCGCATTGGCCAAACCAAAGACAACACTTTCCACTAAATTATAATTATTCTGTACTGCCAGAAGGGCAACACCGAGAATGGCACAATTGGTAGTGATCAAAGGCAGAAAAATTCCCAAAGCCTGATACATTGGTGGGCTTACTTTTTTAAGTATAATCTCTACCAGTTGAACAAGAGATGCAATTACCAGGATAAATGTGATGGTTTGCATAAAAGTAATACTTAGCGGTTCCAGCACATAGTTCTGAAGGATATAAGTAATTATGGTTGCGATTGTCATCACAAAAGCAACTGCTCCGGTCATTCCAATTGCAGTTTCTACCTTACTGGAAACGCCGATAAACGGACAGATTCCAAGAAACCTGTTAAGAACAATGTTATTAACAAAAATTGCACTTATAATAATAATAAGATATTCCATAGCTTAATACATTTTCTTTTTAAGTTTACCTGCTAACATGATAAGGTATCCAAGTGCCAGAAAAGCTCCCGGGGGAAGAATAAATACCAGCATGCCGTCTCCCTGATAAATCGAGAATTCAGCAATATCCGGTAAGAGTGTTAGTGAACCACTTCCAAGAACCTCTCTAACACCTCCCAGGATGACTAAAGCAAATGCAAAACCGAGTCCCATTCCTAATCCATCGATAACAGAAGAAAAAACATCATTCTTCGAAGCGAAAGCTTCTGAACGCCCTAAAACAAGGCAGTTAACAACAATCAGGGGAATAAAAATACCCAGTTGTGTATGTAAGTCGGGAACAAATGCCTCAAGTACCATATCAACAATGGTAACAAACGAAGCAATAACAACAATAAAGACCGGGATTCGAACTTTACCCGGTATTAGTTTTTTAATAATTGAGACTACCAGGTTCGACATAACCAGCACAAAGGTTGTCGCCAGTCCCATACCCAATCCGTTATAAGCAGATGTAGTTACAGCCAGTGTTGGACATAACCCAAGGAACAAAGCAAAAACGGGATTGTCCTTTATAAAACCTTTTGTAAAATTTTGCCATTGATTCATCGGTCACCTCCTTTTTTGAATGCTTTATAAGCACGTTGTACAGCATCGCAATAGGCCCTGGAACTTATAGTTGCAGCTGTAATGGCATCCACATCGCCACCATCTTTTTTTACTTTGATTGTAAAATTCTCAGGGTTTTTATTATTAAACTGGGTGCTCCAGTCAGTTTTAGATTTTGTTATTTTATCTCCCAACCCAGGAGTTTCAGCATGTTCAAGCACTGAAATATTATTAATGGTCCCATCGCTTTTAAATCCTACCATCAATCGTATATTTCCGCTATATCCTTTCATAGTGTAAGTAGAAATGGCCATACCTACTATCTCTCCATCTTTTTTTGCCGGATAGATGGTTAAACTATCCCCGTCTACTTCAACCTGGTAAGACTCTTTATTCGGATGATTCGTAAATTCAGAAACCACTTTTTGAATGGCCATATTCTTTTTTCTTGCCTTGGCTTCAGCTATTGGTCCTTTGGTTAACTCATAGACAAAGCCTAAAGCAGTTGAGGCAGCAAGTGTCACAATAAACAATGTCAGCACCATATTTTTAAAATTGGATTCTTTAGCCATGATTCACCTCCTCTCCAAAACGTTTCGGTTTAATATAACGATTTAAAATAGGTACAAATGCATTCATAATAAGGATAGCAAATGAAACACCTTCCGGATAAGATCCAAAGACCCTGATTAATACTGTGATGACTCCGATTCCTATACCGTATATCCACATCCCCTTAACAGACATGGGCGATGTTACATAGTCAGTTGCCATAAAAATAGCCCCTAT
>CAZWHH010000532.1:0-1897 GCA_964633615.1 uncultured Bacteroidales bacterium
AAAAACAGAAGATTTCAATCTGAAAGAAAAAGGAAAATTTGTTTTTGGCTCACCCTTTTTTATCCTGGTGTATATAATTTCAGTTTGTTTATTTATTGCTATTCTATTAATCAGAAGGAAGAAAATAAAAGAGAGTTCCGATATTGTATTGCTTAAACATAAACAAGCCAATAAGTTTGCCAAAAAGCGCCTGAAAAAAGTTTCTCAGTATTTAAAAGAAAATGAAAAAGATCGTTTCTACGAAGAGATTTTACGGGCCTTATGGGGCTACTTAAGTGATAAATTAAGTATACCGGTGGCTGAGCTCTCCAGAGAGAAAGCCATGGGAAAACTTGCAGAAAAAGGAGTTGAAGAAGAATTGAGAGGTCAGTTTATGCAATTGCTTGATGACTGTGAGTTTGCCAGGTATGCACCTTCGGCAGGTGAAGAAAGGATGGACCAGTTATATAAGAAATCTGTTGAAATAATCAGTCAGTTGCAACATAAATTATAAATCCTCATGGAAAAAAATGTGCTGTTATGAAAAGATTTTTGATTGTTTTTATATTATTTCTCGCGGTTTTTAGTCTGAATGCCAAAGAACACCAGGCACTTATAGATTCTGCGAATCATTTCTACACTCAGGGGCAATATGAGAAAGCTGTTAAATATTACGAAGAGGTTCTTGACAAAGGCTATGAATCAGCCGGGTTATATTATAATCTGGGGAATGCCTATTATAAAACGCATAACATATCTTCCGCCATCCTGAATTATGAAAGAGCCAGATTAAGAGATCCCGGAAATGAAGATATAGCTTATAACCTTGAGTTAGCAAGAAAACAAATAACAGATAGAATTGAAAAGATTCCTGAATTTTTCCTTACCCGATGGATCACACAGTTTATTCATTTATCTGGAACTGATTTATGGGCGGTAATTAGCATGGTCACTTTCCTGGCTTTTCTTGTGTTGTTGACTTCTTACTTATTTTCCAGAAGATTTAATCTAAAGAGATTGTTTTTCTGGCTTGCATTGATCTTTTTTGTTGTCAGTATTTCGTCTTTTTATTTTTCATATCGACAGAAACAGGACATTGTAGAAAATAAAAAGGCCATTGTTTTTTCGCCTAAAGTTACCGTGGAAAGCACCCCTTCTGAAAGTGGAACAGATCTTTTTGTCATACATGAAGGACTGAAAGTTGAAATCCTTCGGGAGATGGGAGATTGGTATGAGATCAGGCTTAGCAATGGAAACGTGGGTTGGATCAGAAAAGAGGATGTGAAAAGGATTTAGATTATGGAAAGACTTGATTTAAATAGGTTTAGTTGTTTAACAGAGAATTAGATATGACTGAAGAGAGCAATATAAACAACTACATTAAAAGGCTGAAAGATTATTTTTGGCGCGTATTGATATTGGAAGGAGTTGTTCTTGGAGTTTTTGTTATTTTGTTTCTCTTTTTTCGGGAAAATATTAGGTTAGACACTCAGCCTGCGTTGATGGGGAAATCTATCTTTTTTGCCATATTTCTTATCGCATTTCCTTCTTTACTCTCCTATTTTCATGGTCAGGTAAATAAACTACATCTCGGACTGAGCAATAAAACAAAATTAGAACGCTATCAAAAGGATTACCGGTTTCTTAATAATGCCCTTTTCGTATTGTTTGTATTAACTCTTATTGCCTTTATTCTGACGAGCGATCCATTCGTTCTTGTGTTTCTATTGGCCGATCTGTTCTTTATTTTTTATGAGCGACCAAAGACTCATAAAATAAAAGAAATATTATCATTGGTGGATGAATAGCTTTGTTTGTTTATTAAATAATTGATTACTGCTCAGATTTTTGTTTTTGATAAAAAAAAAATTCATATCTTAGATCGAATTTTTTAACTTACTAATGATGGGACATAATA
>CAZWHH010000533.1:0-1889 GCA_964633615.1 uncultured Bacteroidales bacterium
ATCAATGAAGTAGTTAACAGATAAAAAGTTAAAATTTAAATAAACCTATTAGTTATGAAAACAAATAGAATTTTCCGGAAACGAACTTTGGTGAAGTATTTAGTTCTTATCTTTATTATGAGTTCCTGTGTTTCTCAAAAGAAAACACGTCTTTTACAGGAAAAAACTGTAGAAGGTATTTCACAGGAATTTTTGAATAAGAAAACCACTAAATACAAAATTCAGCCAGGCGATCAACTCTATATCCGGGTATTTAGTGTTGATCCAAAAACAAGTCGCCTTTTTCAGACTGATATGCCTTTGCATTATACTAATACCACGAAAGAGTTGAATAGTTATAAGGTAGATCAGGACGGATACATTAATTTTTCTTTTATTGATAAGGTGTATGTAAAAGGACTTACAGTAGATGAAGCCCGTAAATTATTGCAGGAGAATATTAATGAATATTTTAAGGAGGCTACTGTAGTTGTGAAATTGGTCTACTACAGGGTTTCTGTGCTGGGCGAAGTGAAGGACCCGGGTACATTCATGATTGAGAACAAGGAGATCAATGTGCTTCAGGCAATTGCCCAGGCCGGAGGTGTTGAAACTTTCGGAAACCGTGAGAAGGTAATTCTGGTTCGGCAAACAGATAAAGGGTCTAAAATTCATTACCTGGATTTGACAGACAATGGAGTGCTGGAATCTGATCAGTTTTATCTGATGCCAAATGATGTGGTATATGTAGAGCCATTAGGTAGTAAAAATGCAGCTTATGAAAAAATGCCATATACTATTTTAATTTCTACCTTAACCCTGGGTCTGACAATATATTCAATCTTTTTCTAATAGTTTTTTGATCATTTATGGCAGAAGAGCATGACTTGCTGAAAGAAGAACAACTTGATATAAAGTACTATATTGTAAAGTTTTTGAATTATTGGTACTTTTTTCCTATAGCCATTGTTATTGCTTTAGCGATTGCATATTATCTGAATCAGTCGACTCCCGGGATATACAAAGTATCCACAAATTTGCTGATAAGGCAGGAACAATCTGCATTCGGATTAAAATCTCTCACCCCGGAAAATCTATTTGAGGGCAATACGTTGGAGGAACAGAGAATTTATAATGAGATAGGTATCTTACGATCTTATGGGCTGATCAGGAAAACATTGAATGAACTGGATTTTGAGGTTTCTTATTTTGTCGATCATCGCTTTGCACATAAAGAATTGTATCACCAGTCTCCCTTTATTTTTGATTTTGACACATCCTATGCACAACTCGCGGGTGCCAGGGTGCAAGTGACATCCATTGATAAAAACCGGTTTGAGGTTTTTTGCGAACAGGATAAGGCTTTTTTGTATAGTTATGAGAAAGAATCCATGATCCGGTTGATTGAAGATGTTGAGTTTTCAGATACTCTGTCTTTGGGAGAAGAGATCAATAATGAATTCATAAAAGGGACTTTCATACAAAATCCTCGCTCAAAAAGATCAATGGATCCGGAGGAAACATATTTTTTCAGATTTAATACTTACAGGCAACTTGTTCGAAAATATCATTCATTTGATGTGGGAACGGATGATAAATCCACCATATTGAATATATCGCTCGAGACAAATAATATTGAAAAAGGGAAGAAGTACCTGGATCAATTGATCGAGCTTTATTTAAAACGTACTGTCAGTAAAAAAAATGAAATCGCCAATGCCACGCTGGGATTTTTGAATAACCAGATTCAGGAAATTTCTGACTCTCTGAAAAGTTCGGAAAAAAAATTACAGATTTTTCGTTCTTCTGAACAACTAATGAATATGGATATTCTAACTGAACAAACGTATGCAAAACTGGATCAATATCAATCTGAAAGAGCTGAAATACTTGTCAGGCAGAAATATTAT
>CAZWHH010000534.1:0-1872 GCA_964633615.1 uncultured Bacteroidales bacterium
TGAATTTAAAAAAAAATCTTATGAATTAGACTATTATATAAAACTAAAGTTTATGTCCAGGCAAATTTTAACAGTATTTCATTTATACATGCAATACTTTCGGTACATACAGTACTTAATTAGACTCATTCAAATTTAATAATTTATTTTCTTTGTTTGGGCATTTTTTTTATTTTTATGCGAATGAAAAAAGAAAAAAGGCTTTTTATAATCAGTTAAAATATTCCTACCATGAAAAGAAGAGAATTCCTAAAAAAAAGCATCAGTGCGGGCATAGTAACCGGTTCTGTATTATCCCTTGGAGGAGCTGGAAGAATATTTGCCAACACAACTTTCAACAATTCCCTTCCGTACGATTTAGTTGCAGTTAAAGACGGAGAGCCAGACAAGATGTTTGATAAAGCCATTGAGGCTATGGGAGGTATGAAAAAATTTGTCAAACCCGGACAAAAAGTAGTCGTCAAACCCAATATCGGCTGGGATGTCATCCCGGAAAAAGCAGCTGATACCAACCCTAAGCTTGTAAAAAGAATTATAGAACATTGCTTCCGGGCAGGAGCCAAAAAAGTTTATGTGTTTGATCATACATGCGACGAATGGAAAGGATGCTATAAAAACAGCGGTATAGAAAAAGCAGCAAAAGATGCTGGCGCTACAGTAGCTCCGGCAAATACAGAAAATTATTTTCATCCCGTCGATATTCCTAAAGGGAAAAAATTAAAGCATGCCAAAGAGCACGAATTAATCCTTGAATCAGATGTGTTTATCAATGTGCCTATTCTCAAAAATCACGGTTCGGCAAGGCTTACTGTGGCCATGAAAAACCTTATGGGAATTGTTTGGGACAGGAAATTCTGGCACAGGAATAACCTGAGTCAGTGTATTGCAGATTTTGTATCGTATCGAAAACCGGATTTAAATATAGTGGATGCCTATAGAGTTATGTTAAGAAATGGCCCGAGAGGAGTTTCGAGAGCAGACGTATCCACCATGAAATATCTGATTCTTTCGGATGATATAGTGGCAGCGGATGCATCTGCAGCTAAAATATTTGGTACAAGCGCCGAAAAAGTACCACACATAAAAATTGCAGGAGAAAGTGGTTACGGTCAAATCAATCTTAAAAACCTTGAAATTGCCAGACTAAAAGTATAATTTTAAATACTTACTATTAGCCCAACATATTTAAAAATATAATCTGATGAAGCTAAAACATATGAAGAAGATAAGAGTGATCATTTCACTCTTTTTCTTACTTTTTCTCACACTGTTTTTCCTCGGTTTTACAGGAATATTCCCTGAGAATTTTATCAAGGGGGTTGTTTCTCTTCAATTTATCCCTTCCATCCTGAAATTCTTTAAAGTCTTTTCCTGGATAGCTGCAGGTTTTATTGTAGTCCTGATTCTCACCTTATTATTCGGACGGGTTTATTGTTCCACCATTTGCCCCCTGGGTATTCTGCAGGATGTAATCAGTTACATATCTAAAAAGGCAAAAATCAGAAAAAAATACAAATACCTAAAAGCCATCAACTGGTTAAGATACTCTTTTCTTGGCTTAGCTCTTATTTTTCTGCTAAGTGGAAGCATTTTGGTAATAGCCCTTCTGGATCCTTACAGCTTATTCGGACGGATCATTTCAGATCTCTTTCGTCCCTTATTAATAGAAGGAAACAATTTACTGGCGGGATTGCTTAACCAGTTTGATGTTTACGCGATGTATAAAATTGACCTGGTTTCATTACATATTGAAGTGCTTCTTATTCCAATTATTTTTCTGGGACTTATCATTTGGATGTCTTTGAAAAAAGGAAGGCTCTATTGTAATACCATTTGTCCCGTGGGAACATTTCTGGGTTTTCTTTCAAAATA
>CAZWHH010000535.1:0-1866 GCA_964633615.1 uncultured Bacteroidales bacterium
CTGTATTGTCTAATGCAAGTTTGTTATATAAACCCAAAATTTTTAATGCTTTAAAACAAGTGGATCAAAGCATCCTTAAGCTGGATTCAGTTTTTGAGGAAACGGTTGAGTTAATCAATCAGCCTTATGAAGGTTTTGATTTGAAAAGAACCATAGAATATTTAATCAGGTTTAATCAACGTTCGATTATTCAGACAATGTTTGTAAAGGGCACATACAAAGGGAAAACATTCGACAATACCACAGAGGAAGAACTTGTTCCTTTGCTGGAAACCATTAAAAAGATCAACCCTATGCAGGTAATGATTTATACTATAGCAAGAGATACACCTGCCGAGGGAGTTGAAAAGATACCCTATGAAGTATTGAAACAAATAGGAAAAAGGGTGGAAGATTTGGGAATTTCTGTTCAAATAAGTGATTAATCTTGTCTCTCAGGTCACAAAAACGAATTTTAGTAGCTCCTTTAAATTGGGGGTTGGGTCATGCTGTAAGAATTATCCCGGTAATTCATATATTATTAGAGAAAGGTTTTTACGTGGTGATAGCAGCAACTGGCGATTCCCGGAAATTGTTGATGGAGGAATTTCCAAACCTGGATTTTATAGATTTTCCCTCATACAAGATTAAATATTCTATCCGAAACAGTCAGTGTTTAAAAATCCTATTTCAGATTCCAACGATCCTTTACTGGACTGTACGTGAGCATATAGCTTTAAAGGGAATAATCAGAAAATATTTTATACAAATTGTTTTATCAGATCATAGATATGGAATGTGGAGCAGGCATACCTATAATATTTTCTTTATACATCAGTTGAATATGCAATTCCCCGGAGGAGTTAATCTTTTTGCAGGGTTATTAAATAAGCTGCAGCGTATAGTAATTAAAAAGTATGATGAATGTTGGATTCCAGATTATGAATTTCCGGATAATCTTGCCGGGAAGTTAACATGGAGACCTGCAAGTCTTTTAAATTTAAAATATATTGGTCCTTTGTCCAGATTTGAGGACTTAAATATTGTTCCGTCACCTGATGATCAATATGATATTTTAGTTGTATTGTCTGGGCCCGAGCCCCAGAGAACTGCTTTGGAGAAAAAGCTTGAAGAAGAACTCGGTGGTTTCCGCCAGCGTATTTTGTTTGTCAGGGGCGTAATGGGAACTCAATCTATCTATTCAAGGGGGCATTTGAGATATGTTGATTTTTTAACAACTCAAAATCTGAAGAAGTATATTCAATCAGCAGGGGTTATAATTTGCAGATCAGGCTACACTTCTATCATGGATTTGTTTGTGTT
Source organism: uncultured Bacteroidales bacterium (assembly GCA_964633615.1). GTDB lineage: Bacteria > Bacteroidota > Bacteroidia > Bacteroidales > UBA12077 > JAGXLC01. Next base: position 1,303 of record CAZWHH010000535.1, read on the forward strand.
AAAAAAACGAGCCATTATCATTCCGACTCCCGGTCAGCCTGAACAGGAATATCTTGCAGAACACTTATCGAAGAAAGGATATTTTGTGAAGACACAACAGGGATCCCTTGATCTGAAGAATGCATTCAATGTATTGCCGGATTGTCAACTTCCTGCCCCTGGTGCAAAGCAGGATTTAAATGAAATAATAGATGACTTGAGTACAATGTAAAAACCGGGACATTGCGCTTGTTTTTTCCATCGAACTGAAGTTAAATAACTTGTTTATTGGACGTCTGGGTTAGAACAACAGGTAGGTAATTATAAGCACTGCCAAACCGGTGCCAAAACCTGTATATATTTGTTCAGGATTGTGTAGCTTCAGAATTATCCTGGAGGATCCCAGTATACCGGCAATAAAAATGGTCAGGATGATATAGGGTAAAAAATCAACTTTCAGACTGAAGGTAAATATAATCAATGCACCCAAAAGACCTCCAATGCCAGCCATATGTGCGCTGATTTTCCATCGGATGCTTACTGCAAGAATTACTACGATAATAAAAGCGGCAGCCAGAATGAGGT
>CAZWHH010000536.1:0-1861 GCA_964633615.1 uncultured Bacteroidales bacterium
GAAGGAATTTCACCTTTGATAATTTTGGTAAAAATAGAAGCCATAACAGGTTATTTTAAATGGATATTTTCAATATTTCAAATGGAATAACCCCTGAAGGAACCTGAATATCTACCACATCGCCTACTTTTTTACCTAGTAATCCTTTTGCGATCGGTGAGTTAACGGATATCTTGTTCTTCTTTATATCTGCTTCAGATTCGGCAACAATAGTGTACTCCATAACTGCCCCGTTTTTTTTATTTTTTATCTTTACTTTATTTAGAATTTGTACAGTTGACGTATCTATTTTGGATTCATCCAGGATTCTTGAATTAGCAATGGTATTTTTAAGTTTTTGGATCTTCATTTCAAGCATTCCCTGGGCGTCTTTTGCCGCATCATACTCTGCATTCTCTGAAAGATCTCCTTTGTCCCGCGCCTCAGCAATTTGACTGCTGATTTTGGGTCTTTCCACTGTTTCCAGCTGTTTTAATTCTTCTTTTAGTCTCTTTAATCCTTCTTCTGTAACGTAAGAAATCTTCGCCATAGTTCTCCTCCTTTAAAATTTTCCTTTTATTTCCCTATTACAACCTGTAAATTATAGATGATTTGATTTGCGGTTTGTGAATAATTCGAAATGGGCCTAAAATTTAAATAAAAAAATAATGAAAAAGATTAATCCCATTTTAGGTAACCTTTTTCGTATGCAAATTTAAATAAAAAAATGAAGTCAATCAAGTAGTGACCTGAAAAATACCTTAAAGTCTTTATTTAAAAATGTTTTCTGTTTATTATTTCTGAATAAATAATGGCTTCCTCCAGATCAAAATCTTCCTGTATTCTGCTGATGACATCTTTCCTCTTTGTTTTGTTTGTTGTCTCATATTGTTCGTATTTATATTCTGTCATCTGCTCTCCTTCTTCATAATTTTCAAGGATTGTACCTTTTTCTTTTTTTTCGGTTTCCTGTTCTTTTTCTTTTTCAGCTTTTTTCACATTATCTTTTCCATGTTTTGATCTTTCCCACTCTTCTTCTAATCTTGTTTTTGATTCCTGGATGGAGACATTTTTGTTTTCTTCTGATTGATACTGTTTTTCACTGGTTTCTTCCTCCTTATCAAAAAGATTTTCGATTTCCTGGCTGGTATCCTTTCCGGATGAATCTGAATTAAACTCCGTTTTATTCTCTGAAAACACAGGACTTCTTTTTTTCTTCTTTTTCGAAGAGCTTACAATTCCAATAAAAATGGGGATCCCGAATGTGATCAGGATAGGCAATATTTTTTCAAAAAATTCATCCATAGGCAGCTAATAAACATCTTCTTCAAATAATCCTTTTTCTCTTTTTTTAAACAGACCGATTAATCTTTTAAACCATATTTTTACCCGTTGAAAAAAGGGAGGCTTTTGACTGTTAAAATGACTATTTCTCCAATTCTTAGATTCTTCAGCCAAAGCATCTATTTGTTTTTTTGTTTTTTCAGGTTGTCGGTTGTAATTTTTTTTGATAAATTTTTTCCTGGCCCTTTCGTATTTTCGTTTCTGTTTTTTTGAAATCTTGTTTTTTAATTTCCTTGACTTTTCTTCCTGCGTAATTGTTTGGCTTGAGCTACAGGAAGAAAATGCCATAACATTTAACAATATTACTAAAATAAATGTAATTTTGCCAACTGAAGAAAAAAACAAATATTTGTTTTTCCTATTGTTCATATATGCTAACAAAATTAATAAAAATATTCGTATTTGTTTCTTCATTATTTATTTTTCAAAGTTGTGAAAAAGAAGGGGAACCATTTCCACATGTATCTTTTGATGTGACTTTTAACATCAGCACACAACTAAATAATGTGGCAGTTGGAGAATATGTTTTTAAGGATCA
>CAZWHH010000537.1:0-1856 GCA_964633615.1 uncultured Bacteroidales bacterium
GTATTCAATCCATTCATATTTCGCTTCTTCTCTAATATTCTTATAATCTACATTACCATTAATTATGGAATAAGGAGGAGTCACCTGCAATGATATAGAAAACTCAGAACCTCTTCTTGGGTAAATTGGTTGACTCACAGAATTTCTTGAAAATGTAGTCCCAAAACTTAAGTTATTGGAAGTTCCATTTTCCATTATGAAGTAGTAATCCCAGTCTGTTAAATTGTATTGCTTATAACTGATGGAATGGCTCAACAAGAAGTAATCATCAGGCCATTGAAGTCTCCTTTGCAGAGAAACTGAGGCCCCGGTAATCTTGAAAGCTTTCGATCCGCTCTGATAAAAATAAGATGCATTGGTTCGGACGGAATGGTAGATAGACACTGAAAACCTATTGGGTTTTTTACCCCCTAACCAAGGCTCGGTAAAAGTCATGCTATAATTTTTATAATACTGACCGTTCGTTTGTGCTCTGATGGAGAGGCTCTGACCATCACCAGACGGAACTGGCCGCCAGGCATCTTTTTCAAATATTCTTCTTGCAGAGAAATTATTAAATCTCAATCCAATTGTACCTACTAACATGCCGGCACCCCATCCTCCTGAAATTTCCAATTGATCAGTGGCTTTTTCTGTTAAATCGTAATGCAGATCTACTTCACCTCTTGACTGGCTGATATTGATCGGTTCAATTCCCATCTGTTCGGGATCAAAGTGACCTAACTGAGCCAATTCACGTTGTGACCTTTGAATCGCTGTTTTGCTAAAAAGATCGCCCGGTTGTGTTCTCAGCTCTCTCCTTGCTACATGTTCGTTTGTTTTAGTGTTTCCAGTTATAATAATTTTATTTAATCTGGCTTGTTTTCCTTCGTGTATTCTCACCTCCACGTCTACTGAATCTTCCTCTATTCGCTCAACCACGGGTTGTGCACTAAAAAACAGATATCCATTATCAAGATATAAATTCCCTACTGCATCCTGTTCTATATTAATCCGCTCATTCAAAAGATTCATATCAAAAGGATCTCCCTTTTCAATTTTCAAATTATTTGAAAGTACCTCAGAGGAATATTTTGTATTACCTGTCCATTTGATATCTCTGAAAAAATATTGATCTCCCTCTTCCACTTCGATATTAATCATTAAACGTTTATCACTAACTGCATAAACAGTATCGTCTACAATTCTTGCATCGCGATATCCATTTCTCTGATACTTTTCAATGATCTTTTCTTTGTCTTCCTCATATTTTTCTCTGATAAATTTTGAACCTTTAAATATATTCAAGTCTTGTCTATGGGTATTTTCCATAGCTCTTCTCAATTGTCCGTCACGAAATACTGTATTCCCATCAAATGTGATATCCTTTATTTTTACTTTATTATTTTTATTAATATTTACTAAAATAATGACTCTATTAACCTGGGTTGAATCATCTCTTTTTTGAATATCAACTTCTGTATTCCGGAATTTTTTATCATACAAATATTCCTTAACAGTGCTTCTTATATTATTGATAACATTTTTTGTTACCTGAGATCCTGTTCTTAACTTTAATTTTTCACGTATATCTTTCTCTCTGGACTTTTTTAACCCATTGATAACCAGCTTAGATAAACGAGGCTGTTCCTGTAATCTGATCACTAAAGAAATGGAATCCAATTTCACCTCACTGGCAAGGATTTTCACATCAGAAAACAAACCCTGAGACCATAAGTTCTCTATAGCCCTTGTTATTTGCTCTCCGGGTATTGTTACCCTGCTTCCTTCACGTAAACCTGAAATATTTGCTACAATACGTTTATCCAGATACTTTATCCCCTCCACATCAATATCTTTAATAATATAATCAGTAG
>CAZWHH010000538.1:0-1852 GCA_964633615.1 uncultured Bacteroidales bacterium
CCCACTTCTTCTGTTAGCACAGCCAGGTTGGTCAATTCATCAAAATAGCGGACTCCATACTTTTCAATCCACTGATCTACTTTGTTCTGAGCGTCTTTAATTGTCATTTTTATTTCAAATTTACGAATTTCTTTTGAATATTTTAGTCTGTATTCTCATACTGGATAATATTACACCCAACAATCCAAATATTGCAAATATAATAAAAGAAATGCGCGCACTTTCCAGGAACATTTGCTGATTTTCTTCATTTATTTCTACTTTTCCAATAATCAGGGAGAACAGCAACATCACGACCCCCATGCTGATTAACTGTCCGATCAGTCTCATTGTTCCCACGGTACCACTGGCAATCCCATAGTACTTTTTCTCTACAGAACTCATAATAGAATTTGTGTTTGGAGATGAGAACAAAGCATACCCCAGTCCAATAAACCCCAGCACAATACCTATAAAAACAAAAGAAGTCTGCTGATCTATTCCTGTAAATAAAGTTAATCCGGCAGTAAGCAAAATCAAACCAACAGTAGCCACCAAACCCGGATCAATTTTATCTGACAGCCGACCTGTAAAAGGTGAAAACAACGCCATGACTACCGGCTGGATGGCTAAAATTTCTCCGGCAGCCTGGGGATTCAATCCTTTTACATATTGCAGAAACAGACTCATTAAAAACATGATGCCAAAGGTGGCGCTATAATTAATCAGGGCAGATATACTTGAAAAAGCAAAAATTCTGTTTTTTAAAAATAAGTCCATGTTGAAAACCGGGAAGGTCTTGTTAATTTGAATTTTTGCAAAAATGAATAATCCCAGGAGACCTGTACCGATAAAAATACAACCTGTCCATTGGGGTAATTCTGAAAGGCCATACATAAAAAGAGAGAGTGAAGCCGCATAAACAAGAGACCCCAGCCAGTCAAACTTTTCATTTTTTGCTTCGGCCCATTCCTGGGTCAGATTTTTTATTGTCAGAAACACCACAAAAGCTCCCAGGGGTGCAATCACCAGAAAAATACTCTCCCAGCCCCATTGATTGGTAAGAATACCACCGACGAAAGGACCCATTGTCAGTCCTACATATACAGAAGCTACATTAATCCCCATCGCCTTTCCTCTTTCTTCTCTCGGAAACACAGAAGTAATAATAGCAATAGCAGTTCCGAAGATCATGGCGCTCCCAAATCCCTGCAATACCCTCAGGGTTAAAAACAATTCTGTATTCGGAGCAAAAGCAGCCAGGAATGAAGAGACAGAAACCACAGTGACCCCGATAATAAACACCTTTCTTCTGCCAAAAATATCCGCCAGTTTGCCAAATGGAACCAGAAATACGGCAGAAGATAAAAGGTAGATTGTAGTTACCCAACTCAGGGTAACTGCATTCATCCCAAAATGATCTCCAATGTCAGGCAAAGCAACATTAATGGAAGATCCCAGGAAAGGAGTTATAAAAGAAGCAAAGGCAGTAATAAATAGAGCAGTATAGCGATTTACGCTCAGTTTTTTTGGTTTCATTAAAGATCTTTGTTTTTGCTGTCAATCATAATTGTAACAGGCCCATCATTCTCCAGGTCTATTTTCATATAGGCGCCAAATTCCCCGGTTCCTATTTCTTTTCCCAGATCAACCTTCATCTGGTCAACAAACTTTTGATACATCGGGTCTGAAAAATCCGGTTTTGCTGCTTTAATGTAAGAAGGACGCATGCCTTTTCTTGTATTGGCATGAAGCGTAAACTGGCTGATCACCATTACTTCTCCGTCTATATCTTTTACCGACAAATTCATAACCCCCTCAGAATCGTCAAAGATACGAAGCTGCGAAACTTTATTACTAAGCCACTTAATGT
>CAZWHH010000539.1:0-1851 GCA_964633615.1 uncultured Bacteroidales bacterium
CACCTGTTGTTTGTGTCTAATCGTCATTTTAACCCTACTTTTGGAGATTTTGAGTGGGAGATGGTTTATAAGGATGTGGCCGGAATTTTTGCACTGACTTTAAGAAAAGATGATGAACCCTTATTGCCGCTGAGAAATGATAAAGCCATCAGCGGGAAGACAGGAGAAAACGCTGATAATAATAGGCAGACCATTGACTTTGAAGGACTTTCGGAAAGGATTGAAGAATTGCCTTTATCTCCCGGGAACTATCGGAATCTCTCTGTAAATAATCAGCATGTATTTTTTATGGATAAGGAAGAGGGTGATTTTAACCGTTTTGAATTCAGGGAGGTAAGAACGATGGATCTGTATGCTTTTAATCTTGATTCACGCAAAAAACGACAGGTGATAAGCTCTGTAGAGTCTTATAAACTTTCGGATGACGGTAAAAGCATTGTTTACAAGCGTGGAAATGAGGCTGGTATCATAAGTTCTTCGGAAACAAAGAGTAAAGGTCACGCACTTGACCTTTCTGAACTGGAAATGAAGCTTCAGCCACGTGAGGAATGGAACCAGATTTTTCATGAAGCCTGGAGAATGGAACGCGATTATTACTACGAGGCCGGCATGAATGGTTTGGACTGGGATCAAATGCGCGAGAAGTACGGAAAATTAATCAAGCGCGCAACATGCCGTCAGGATGTTAGATATATTATAGGTGAATTGATTGGAGAGTTGAACACTTCCCATACTTACATTTTTGGGGGAGATAAAAAGCGGGAAGCAGAATCGGTAAATGTAGGTCTGCTGGGTACCGATTACACAATTGATAATAAAGCCAACCGCTACCAGTTTGCGAATATTCAGAGGGATGCTTCATGGAGCCGTTCGGCAGAAGCGCCTATAGACAAGCCGGGGATGAATATGGAAGAAGGGGATTATTTGCTGGCTGTTAATGGAGAGACAATAACCACTGATAAAAATATCTACAGCTATTTTCAGGGACTGGCTGACGAGCAGGTAAAATTATTGGTTAATGACCGGCCTGAAGAACAGGGTGCCAGAGAAATTACTGTGAAGCCATTGAGAAGTGAACGAAGCCTGCGTTATATCAATTGGGTAGAGCGCAACAGGAAAAAAGTGGATGAGTTAACAGATGGTAAAATAGGATATATCCATTTTCCCGATACGTATATGGGCTCATCTACTTACTTCCCGCGATATTTTTATTCTCAGTTAAGAAAAGAGGGCATTATTGTAGATGGCCGTTTTAATGGTGGTGGACTTGATCCTTACATATTCTTAAGAAGGTTAAATACTAAGCCCATGGCCTATTGGACAAGACGTTATTCGCATGATCAGACCATACCCCCAACTACAACAAGAGCTCATATGGTTTGCCTGACAAATAAGTATGCAGGATCAGGAGGAGACATGCTTCCCTTTGAATTCCGTCAGATGGGTATGGGGAAAATTATAGGAACCCGTACCTGGGGTGGCCTGGTTGGAGTCTCCCAATTCATTCCCCTTATTGACGGTGGAATACTTACCGCTCCAGATTACAGGATTTATAACCGGGATGGAGACTGGATCATAGAGAATGAGGGAGTGACTCCGGATATCATAATAGAACTGGATTCTGAAAAAATGTCCAAAGGAAAAGATGTTCAGCTTAGAAGAGCCATAGAAGAGGTGATGGGTGACATAAAGGAGGAACCCCGCTCGTGGCCTGAGCATAAACCGTTTCCTGAAGACAAACAGGTCAATTAGATTTAAAGAGAAATAAATTAAAGGATGGCTTTTATTAAGTCATCCTTTTTTATTTATGAAAGACCTGAAACTCACCAAAAACAATGTGACTTTCAATGT
>CAZWHH010000540.1:0-1850 GCA_964633615.1 uncultured Bacteroidales bacterium
ATATAAAATTTCAACGATATGAGTTCCTGTGGTCAATATAATGTCATAGGAATCTACCTTTTTAAGCAGCGATTTACGGGGTTTGAAACGTTTTAAATGATGTAAACTAAAAATAAAGATCCATCCTTTAATAAAATCTCTTATATTATCAATAAAGAGTTTGGTTGGAATAAAACGTGGTGGATCATACAGATGTATCCACTCCGGGTAATTCCCCTTCAATTTAGGGTTCTCCCACTCCGGGTAACTCCTGGGACTATTTTCTTTACAGGGAATAAACAAATGTGCATCAATTCCTTTTTCCCGAAGCCACTGAGTTATGCGATAGCCTATATTTCCGTTATTTCCATAAAATAAAACACGCATAAAAAATAACTTTAACTAAATCTTCTTTAACAAGTTCTTTATTTTAATGATGAACAGCCCTATCCTTCAGGATGGGGTTTCAAGTAAATATAGTGAGTTAACGGTTTATAAAAATTTTGTAAACTTAAAATACAAAATTTTTATAAACCACTAAAGAGTACTAATAAATTTTATGATGATGCTGTCTAAAAAGTCGTTTATAAAGATTTACTGAAAATCAGGTTTTACCCCTGACCCTAAAGGGAGCCCTGATTTTCAGTAATTTAGCGTTTGAAGCCAAAGGAAAAAAGTTGCTAAAAATATTGTTTAATTCCTTTTTAGACAGTCTCCTGTTCATCATATACCATATAGGATTCAATCAATCTGGTAAAGTAGAACTAATCTCCTTCTTTTAAGCAATGGTTAAACATAACCCATTCTTTCCATCATCTCCGATGCATATAATTTAAATTTGCCCATCAGATTACTATCCCAATCAGACCAATGGGGAAAAATCTCTGATTCATTCAAAGGGGTTGTATTAATTTTCGACCCCAGCAAGGCGGTTACTTTCGATTCATTAAAGGTTTCCAGGTTCAGAAACTGAAATAGCTCCAGAATATGATCTGCAGTCACATGATTCATATCAATCAGCATATAATCCTCCGAATCCAGCTGATGAATTTTATCAAAAAGAATCTTATTATACTCATTCCAGCTCCATGCAAACTTCTCAAACAGCTCCATGGTCTTCCATTTGCCATGAATCTTGCTTCCTTTTAAAGGTCTTAATCTGCCAAAATCCCAGAAATTCTCTTCTGGCTGGGTAATGGTTGATTCCGAATGATCCTCATAGCGATTGTAATTACCCCCTTGATGCTTCATTTCCCAGTTTAATGCACTTCTCACAACTTCTCTCCCGTCCCTGACCAAAAAAATAAACTTGCATTTCCAAATATCTCTCATCTCATGAATAAAATACAGATAATTCTGATTCTTATCTCCATAAATCATCTTTTGAGAATGTACTTCACGAATTTTCTCTTGTTTGCTTTTTAAAATGAATTCCTCCGGATAAGGAAGAATCCCTTCATATTTCATTCGGGCAGCAATGCACATTTTAGGTGGTTGTTCCACAAAAACACGTGCATTTGCAGCTGTATCCAGAATTCTTGCCATGGCTGTTGTACCAGACCGGCTAAAACCTACAATAAAAAATACATCTTTCATAAAGCACTTTTTTTCAAAAAAAGATGAAAAAAACCGGCGAGCTCTTAATCCATATTACGCCCATCAATTAATTCTCTAAAGAAATCTCTGATACCATATGAATCCGCGTTAATAAAACCTTTTAGCTTTTTATAATCCTGCAGAAAGGGACGGCTCTTATTATATCTTTCCATACGTTCAGAATTTAAAAAAATATGGATTGGATGAAAATCAAACACCTTCAGTCCATTCGCATTCAAATATGTTTCAATATTAAATTGTTGATTCAGAGAAAT
>CAZWHH010000541.1:0-1847 GCA_964633615.1 uncultured Bacteroidales bacterium
GAACCTATTGTTCCCTTAATATGAACAGAGGAATGATTGATCAGGTCGAGCATTTTTTCTACGACCGGGTGTTTTTCAAATAATTGTCTAAACGAAGGAATGTCCACTTTATATATTTTTCAAGAGAGCAAAATTAAGAAAAGGCAGAGAGAATATTCTAACTGCCTTTTCATTTACGTATATTTTTTAAAATTATTATTTGTTTTTTTGAAGGAATTCTTCAACTTCTTTTACCATATCGTATGAGCCGGTATAAAAAGGGACTCTTTCATGAATTGATTTGGGTTCTATATCAAGGATTCTTTGATGTCCATTTGATGCTTTCCCCTGAGCTTGTTCTGCAATAAAAGCTATTGGATTGCATTCATACAATAACCTGAGTTTTCCGTTTGGAGAACTCTCTGTTTTGGGGTACATAAAAATTCCCCCTTTCAGAAGGTTTCTATGGAAGTCAGCCACCAGCGAACCAATATACCTGGCTGACTTTGGACGTTGGGTTGCTTTATCTTTTTCCTTACAATATTTAATATATTCCTTTAAGCCGGGTTCAAATTTCGCATAGTTTCCTTCGTTGAGGGAGTATATTTTACCATTGGTGGGTGTTTTAATGTTGGGATGTGATAAACAAAATTCTCCAATTGAACCATCCAGAGTAAAGCCATTCACACCTCTTCCTGTAGTATAAACCATCATTGTTGAGGATCCGTAAATCACATAACCTGCAGCTATTTGTTTTTTACCTGCCTGCATGAAGTCTCTCTCTTCAGCCTTATGGCCCCTTGGGGACAGTCTTTTATAAATTGAAAAAATGGTTCCAATAGAGACGTTTACATCTATGTTAGAGGATCCATCCAGAGGGTCCATGCACATGATATATTTTCCGTCATTGGCAAGATCATCATCGAAAGTAATGATCTCCTGGTTTTCTTCAGAAGCGATGCCACAACACTCACCACTGTCTTTTAATGCTGTAATGAATTGCATATCAGCAAAAACATCAAGCTTTTGCTGAATTTCTCCCTGAATGTTTCCTGAGCCAGCACTGCCAAGCACATCAACTAATCCTGCTTTATTCACTTTTTTATTTACAACTTTTGCAGCTATACCAATATGGTGAAGTAATCTGGATAATTCTCCTTTTGCATAAGGAATATTAGCCTGTCTTCTTATAATAAACTCATTTAGAGTTGTTATTCTATATTGTCTCATAACCTGAAAGTTTATCGAGAAAATTAATTTAATACAAAAATAGTCTTAAATTTGTAAATTTTTGTAGATTTTATTGAAAAAAATATAATTTCAATTTTAATTCTTTTATTTTTAATTTGTTGAATTAACTGATCTTAGTGACTCATGAAAATTAACAAATTTGGTGGAGCATCTGTAAAATCGGCTGAAGGTGTCAAAAACCTGGAATATATCATCAGGACCAAAATTTTTGATGGAATCATTGTTATTTCAGCCTTTGGGAAAACAACCAATCAACTTGAGTCATTGGTTGAAGCTATTTTTAAAAAGGAGAAATCAGCGTTTTATACAATTCTGGATGAAGTCAAGAGTTACCATTACAATATCCTGAGGCAGCTTTTTGATTCAGGGCATGCAATATATGGACAGGTTGACAGTCTCTTCTTTAATATTGAGGAGAGATATTCCAGTGACTATCAGGACTATGACTTTTTGTATGATCAGGTTGTTTGCTATGGAGAATTGTTGTCTACCTGGATAGTTAGTGCTTATCTCTCTCTGGCAGGTTTATCCAATGAATGGATTGATATCAGAGACCAGATCGTGACAAATAATCTGTTTAGAGAAGCTTTAGTTGATTGGAATATTAGTTATAAAAA
>CAZWHH010000542.1:0-1825 GCA_964633615.1 uncultured Bacteroidales bacterium
TGGGTGGAAGCCTGTTTACAGAGTTTTCTTGATAATCCGCGTATTCAGAGTGTCATTTGTTCTGTGCGGGATATCAGCGAGAGAAAACAGTCCGAGGAGTTAATCAAAAAAAGTAAAGAACATTATAAAACCCTCAGTAATGCGGCAAGTGAAATGCTTGCACTTGAGACCCTGGATGATATTTACGAATATATCACACAAGTCTTTAGCAGGCAATTTCCCGGCACCGTGTGTCTTTTTGTAACTGTCGATGAAGCACATTACAATGCAAAGGTACAGGGCATCAGGGGTCTTAACAATAACCTGGTGAAAAAGGTGATGGACATAAGCAAATACAATATAATAGGATCGGAATTTAATCTTCTCCCTTCGCATTACGTTCATTATAAAACAGGGCGGCTGACATTGTTTGAAGGGGGACTGGCCCGGTTTGCAGACACTGAGTTTCCCGCCTGGGCTGCCAGATCTATAGAGAAGCTACTGGGCATTAACAAAATATATGCTATCGGGATTAACAAAGACAATAAGCTTTATGGCATCCTGCATTTTTTTACAAGAAACAAAGACGACCTTACAAATCATCAGTATATTGAAACCTTTATCAAACAAGCGGGCATTGTCATCGACCGTAAAATTATGGAACAAAAGCTAAAGGAAAGCGAAAAGCGATTGAGTGAAGCCAATGCCACAAAAGACAAGTTTTTTTCAATAATTGCTCATGATTTGCGCCACCCTTTTAATATCCTCCTGGGATTCAGCGAAATGATTCTTGAGCAAATCAATAATAAGGAATTTGATAAAGTGAAGGAAACAGGTGAAATTATCCGCCAGAGCTCTCAACAGGGATATATCCTGCTCAACAACCTCCTGGAATGGTCACGGTCGCAACAGGGAACCTTGGGGTTTCACCCTGAATACCATAATTTACAGGAGCGGGTACGAAAAGTTACCGCACTCCTTTTTAATATGGCAGAGAAAAAAAATATAGCCATAAACAATGATTTTAAAACGGAGGTAATGTTTTATGCCGATGCAAATATGTTTGATACCATTCTTCGTAACTTGCTTTCTAATGCTCTAAAATTTACCCCTAAAGGAGGGAAAGTATATATTATTGCAAAACATCTGAAAGACAAGTTGGAAATGAAAGTTGTAGACACAGGGGTGGGTATTAGGCCTGAAGAAAAAAATAAATTATTTAAGCTGGAAGAGAATGTTTCGGTCCGGGGAACAGAAGGGGAGGAAGGAACCGGGCTGGGATTGATCCTCTGTAAAGATTTTGTTGAGCAACATGGCGGTCAGTTAGGACTGGAGAGCAAACCCGGGGAAGGGACTACTTTCTGGTTTACCCTGCCGGATAAAATATAGTTCGCCGGGAGGATACTGAAAAGCCCTGGCTGAATAGAGATGAATCAAGTAACCAACCAATAGGTTTTGTACCCCGGAAAAATCTATGAATCTTCGGAAAATTAATCTGTTTACTCTTTATTTTGCTAAAAACAAATAAGTTATTATTCAGCAGGGAAGGGAATGAGATTTTTTAGCCTAAATTATTCCCCTTATTACCAGGTTATTAAATCACATCACATCAAAAAGCCATAAAAAAATTTGGAAGTGTAATTAAATTTTACATACATTTGTGGTGTACTAATATACTAATACACTATAAAACCTAAAACACTATGGTAGACATTCAACAATTAGATTTTTCGTACCCAGGGAAGGATCTGCTTTTCAGAGAGTTGTCCATGAAGCTTGAGCCCGGGAATATTTACGGGCTGCTTGGGCAAAACGGAGCAGGAAAAACCAGTTTGTTGAAGCTGAT
>CAZWHH010000543.1:0-1821 GCA_964633615.1 uncultured Bacteroidales bacterium
AATAAAAAATATTGCTGAAAAAAACAGAAAATCACTGATTCCGAAATTAAAAAAGATAAAAGATGAATAGATGTTTCTTTTTGCGTTTGCTTTAGCCTGCATTATTCATTAAATGAATATCCGTTTGTTTACCTAACACGTAATAAATATTCAGAAAATCAATTGGTTTAAACACAAGTCCGCCAATTGCCGGAAGCAATTGATTTTCTTCACTCCCTTTAGGGCGAGGGGCAAATGAAGAAAATCAAGTGCGAATTTAGGTACAAAAACGGATAACCATTTTCATTAATTATTTGCTTTAGACTCTTAAAATTCAAATTACGAAAAGAGAACCGGGGAGTCAAAACGAGCGTAAAGTTTTTATTTTATTTACTCCTGTTGTATGAGAAAAGATATTTTCCGTAAATTAGTAAATAAAACAATGAAATATCTATTTTCTTTAATTCTCTTTCTTTTGTTATTTGTTGGTATTGGAAGAATGAACGCACAAGTGTTGCATACTGAATCCTTTTCTGTGATTATCGATACTTCAAAAAGAATAAAGGGAAGCATTGTACCGGATTTTAAATTTCAGAATCAAAAAAAGTATCTCATTGAGTTTGAAAACACATCTGATATTTCTTTCAGATTTAAAAACCATGCCATTACATTTGCCAATAAGATTGAATTGTCAAAATATGGCAGTGAAGTACTGCTTAGCGGAGGTTATTTGTATGTTGAATATAGGAAGATATTCGAGGAAGAATTTAGCCTGGAACCTTATTCTCAACTTCACTGGTCCGATGCACGAGGACTTGAATTTAAATATGCCGGGGGAATTCAGGCCAGATACCATATTTTACAAAACAGGAAACTTGGAATTTTTTTTGGACTGGGACCTTTTTATGAGTTTGAACGGTGGAACTATGATGGAGTAAAGGACCATTTGCTGCCAGCTAATACAAAAAAGATTGGCAGCGAAAAAATAAAAATCGGTTCATATATCAGTTTTAAGTGGATTTCTGACTTCGATTTAACCTTTGATTTTAATGCCTATCATCAAAGTACATTGAATGAATTTTTTTCTACTCCCCGGCTTGCCAGCAGCACGTCGATTACTTATAATTTTACCGATAATCTTGGTCTGTTGTTGAAATATGAGAACATTTATGATTATAACCCAATTGTTCCCATTGATAAATTGTTTAACAAGATAATTTTTACCATAGATATTTCATTTTGATTGCTTATTTTCACAGGAAGTCAACCCTAATTAAAATTTTAAGTTTATGAGAGCAAGTATTAGTGTATTATTGGGTATTCTCTTCTTTGTTAGTTGTCAAAATCGCGACAGGGCAAAGCAAGGTAGAATAGAAGAGGATTTTGCTCAATTTGTGAATACTTTTGTGGGTACCAGCAAAATGGGACATACTTATCCCGGAGCCACTGCCCCTTTTGGAATGGTCCAATTAAGCCCGCAAACAAATTTTGTTCCCATGTACCATAAAGACGGGACTTATAACAAAAAGACCTATGAATATTGTGCAGGTTATCAATATAAAGACACTACCATTATTGGTTTTGCCCATACCAATTTCAGCGGAACAGGTCATTCCGACCTTGGTGATTTTCTGGTCATGCCCACCACTGGAAACCTTGTTCTTGATCCATTGAATTCCAGCAATGAAGAAAGAGGGTTTTATTCCACCTTCTCCCACAATCAGGAAGAAGCTTCACCGGGTTATTATAAAGTAAGCCTGGAGAGTTATGATATCCTGTCTGAACTAACGGCAAGTGAACGGGTCGGATTTCATCAGTATACTTTTCCTGAATCGGAGCAAT
>CAZWHH010000544.1:0-1820 GCA_964633615.1 uncultured Bacteroidales bacterium
AATTGTTACAAAGTACTGGATACACTCCGTGAAGAATCTGATATTCCTGTTTGGCATGATGATGCCCAGGGAACAGGTTCGGTAACTGTTGCCGGTTTGATCAATGCATTAAGAATAGTAGAAAAGGACATGAATCAAATCAAAATTGTTCTTTATGGAGCCGGTGCCTCAAATGCAACCATTGCCCGGTTGCTATTACAGGCGGGGGCTGATCCTGAAAAAATGATCCTTTTTGACTCAAAGGGTTCTCTGCACAAAGACAGGGAAGATATCAAAGCAGATAAGAGGTTTTATCGAAAGTGGGACCTTTGTCAACAAACCAATCCTGACAAAATTAATGATGTGGAAAAAGCAATGGAAGGAGCCGATGTACTGATCGCCCTAAGCAAACCGGGACCCGATACAGTAAAGCCTGAGTGGATTAAAAAAATGGGAACCAAACCCATCGTATTTGCCTGTGCCAATCCGGTACCGGAAATATATCCTTATGCTGCCAAAGAAGCAGGGGCTTATATCGTGGCTACAGGCCGCGGTGACTTTCCAAACCAGGTAAATAATTCACTTGGTTTCCCGGGAATACTAAAAGGGGCACTCCTTGTCAGAGCAAGAAGCATTACTGATAAAATGGCGGTTACAGCTTCTTATTCAATGGCCAACTACGCTGAGAAAAAAGGACTGAACCCGGATTATATCATGCCAAAAATGGATGAAACCGATATGTTTGCTTTTGAAGCGGCTGACGTGGCAATGCAGGCTATCAAAGAAGGAGTATCCCGTGTAGAAACTGACTGGGATACAGTCTATGACAGAACCCTTCAGGATATCGGGCAGACCAGGCAAACCATTGATATGATGATAGATAAAAACTTTATCAAAACACCTGACAAATCAATGTTGGAAAAGGCTCTGAAAAAAGCCATTGATGGCGTAAAATAACCTGATTACACAGACTAAAAAAGTGTAGTTGTAATTATAATAAGACAACTATGCTTTTTTTATTACTATATTAACAAATAGTTATTTATTAACTTATTAAAAAAATATGGCCGGAGTAGAAAAAATAAACCTAAAGGAAAAGAAATATTATAAATCAATTATAATGGATGTAAATCTGATCAGGAAATGATTAGACGATGAAACAAGCAGTCGACATCATTAATTAAAGACAATAAGGAATATCTGTAATTAACTGATATGACAAATGCGTTCGCAACCCCAGGTTACAGGAAAAAGACAAAGAAATTGCCAGAAACACCCCAGAACTTGCAACAAAAGAGCCATTATTGGAATCAACAGCAACTTTAAGAACAATATTGCTAAAAGCTTATAACCTGGTATTAGGCAGTCAAAATACCATTAAGCCATTCAGATCAATTAAAGAAGCTAAAGACTGGCTCGTCTCCTGAAAGCTTCACTCATTGAATATCATTTATCCCATTTAAATTATTTTGTTCATACTATTTTTTTTCTTATTTTTGATGCTATATAACATAAACCAAATTAAGTCGTTTTAATAATAAGATTGTTTCATAACATAAATAATTTAATTTGCAAAGCAAGTGCAAAACAAGACACAAAATATATACTTTAATTTAATTGTTAAATAAAAAAACCATCCAAACAAAGTTATAGTTATAGAGACAGATTATAACAGTTTTTAATACTAAGCCAAAGCCAATAAATAAATAATTAATTAAGCAAAAACTCAATTCTTTGAAGAAAATCATTAAACGACTCGAATGGTTTTATCAAAAAATATGTTGTAGACCTTAAAAATAATCAGGAGGTAATAATGGAAGAACAAAAGATGGAACAAATAC
>CAZWHH010000545.1:0-1793 GCA_964633615.1 uncultured Bacteroidales bacterium
CCATTGGCAATAAAGTCCATCTCTTCATCCTCTTCAATCCAGAAGTAATTATTTTTTACAATCATCAGATAATCACCCTGTGTTAATTCTTCCTCGCGCCACAATATCTGGTTTCTGATGCCCTGATTAAACTGGTTGGCTCGTTTATTAGATCTTGTAACGATTACTGTTGATTCTATTCCGTGTTGATCATAGGTGTCCGATATCTTCTCAACAACATCAGCCCCACTTATTAATTCAATATCCTGGAAATCTTTGGTTTCTATTTTCGGGAAATGGGTCACCGACTGATCAATTTTTCTCCTAATTTCAGTGGCATTAAATAAGATCCCTGATTCTTCAGTTTGCCGGAGGACATCGGAAAGAAAAGACTGATAAACATTCAGTCCGTATCCTTCCAGTTGTACTTTATCCAGGGCCGGACTAAGATTCATTTTTACAGGGGGAAGTTGAGCAGTGTCTCCTATCAGAATTAATTTACAGTTTTTTGCTTCATAGATATATTTAATTAAATCATCCAATAGCCTGCCGCTTCCAAAAAACGACATATTTCCTGAATCATTTGATATCATAGAAGCTTCATCTACAATAAAAAAAGTATTTGTATGTAAATTGCGATCCAGCACAAATTCTCCCATCCCATCTCTGGAGGATTTCTGACGGTAAATTTTTTTATGAATGGTATAAGCAGGATGATTTGTATAGGAACTGAGAACCTTCGCTGCTCTCCCCGTGGGAGCAAGTAAAACACTTTTCATTCGTACCTCACGCAGTGTATTGATCAAAGCTTTTACAGAAGTAGTTTTTCCTGTCCCGGCATATCCTTTTAATAGAAATAAATTATTAGTTTTATGATCAAGAATAAATTTTGCAAAAGACTTAATAAGGTCTTTTTGACTCTTAGTAGGGTTATAATCAATGTTTTTAAGAAATAATCTCTCAAGATGATGAATTAACATGTTGTGGATTTATTATAGTTTTGGTTTTAAATTTAATTTGTTTTTTTAAATTTGCAATCAAGCAAAATAATTAAAAATAATACAACAAAATGAAAACAGTTCTCCAAATTATTCTCGCAATTGCAATTTTAGGTCTATTCGCATTTCTAGGCTATGGAATCTGGAAACCCATTAACTTTAATAAGGTTAAGGAAAAACGATACAATGCTACTATTGAAAAACTAAAAGAAATAAGGGAGGCCCAGTTATCATATAAGGATGAATACGGGCGATTTACCGGTAGCTTTGATACTTTGATCAATTACATCAAAAGTGACTCCCTAAGCATTGTAAAAGCTGAAGGTCGACTAACAGACAGTCTTCTTGAGGCCGGTGTAACAGAAGAAGAAGCAGTTAAAAGAGGAATTATCAGCAGGGATACAATTAAAGTAGCCGTTAAAGACACATTGTTCAATGAAGATTTTAATGCAGATGATCTATGGAAAGTTCCTTACACGGAAGATGACTCATTTCAGATCGGCGCGAAAATTGTTGAAACAGGAAATGTTGAGGTACCCATATTTGAAGCAAAGGTACATAATGATGTATTGCTCAACGATATGGACCGGCAGCTGGTGATAAACCTGAATGAAAAAATGAAAAAGAGAATGAAAAAATATCCCGGACTGAAAGTAGGGGATCTGAAAAAGCCCAATAATAATGCAGGTAATTGGGAATAACCGGATTCTTTATGAAAGATTTCTCATTTGTTGATGAAACAATAGATATAAACAGAACTCATTCATATATTTTATCCATCCAGATTGATCTGGGTGGATTTTCTTTTTCTATTCT
>CAZWHH010000546.1:0-1793 GCA_964633615.1 uncultured Bacteroidales bacterium
GCCTGATGCTGAGCTGCTTTTTCAGTCGTTGCTGAGATATTTTATTATATTGAAAACGTACAGCCATGTGTACTCCTTTTATTTATTGTTTTCTTTCCAGTATTTATCCACCAGTTCTTTTTTCACGCTCACTTCTGATTTCTTAAAGTGTTTGTCGAAAAGGCTCCATGCTGTATCGAGCATTTCATCCACTTCAACATTTACATCAATGGCAAGGAGCTTTTCGGAATAATCTTTGGCGAAGTCCAGTGTTCTTTCGTCATAGTCCGTAAGGTCGAAGCCATTCTCCAGTTTGGTTTTTGCGTTGGAAGCATCTGCAAACAGGCGAACGGCAGCGTTCATCACTTGTGGGTGATCTTCCCTTGTCTTCTTTCCGATTACCAGCTGTTTTAGTCTGGATAAACTTCGGAACGGGTCAACGATAACTTTTCCCACGTCTGTATCTTTTCTCAGGAACAACTGACCTTCCGTAATATATCCGGTGTTATCGGGAACTGCGTGAGTAATGTCTCCTCCCGATAAGGTGGTCACTGCCACAATGGTAATGGACCCTCCATCCGGGAATTGCACGGCTTTTTCATATATTTTTGCCAGGTCACTGTAAAGAGAACCGGGCATGCTGTCTTTTGAGGGGATCTGGTCCATTCGGTTAGACACAATACTTAATGCATCTGCGTAGAGGGTCATGTCTGTTAAGAGGACTAAAACTTTCTGGTTTTTTTCGGCCGCAAAGTGTTCTGCTGCTGTCAGGCACATATCGGGGACCAGCAGTCGTTCCACGGGCGGATTTTCCGTGGTATTCACAAAACTGATAATCCGGTCTAAGGCGCCTGCGTTATCGAATACATTTTTATAATAAAGATAATCGTCGTTGGTAAGTCCCATTCCACCCAGAATAATTTTATCTGCCTGGGCACGAAGAGCCACCATGGACATCACCTGGTTGTATGGCTGATCAGGATCTGCAAAGAAAGGGATTTTTTGTCCTGTAACCAGTGCATTGTTCAGGTCGATACCTGCGATACCTGTCGGAATAAACTCAGAGGGTTGTTTTCTGCGCACGGGGTTTACAGTAGGACCACCGATTTCTACGTCTTTCCCTTCCACTTCGGGTCCCCCATCAATCGGGTCTCCGTATGCGTTGAAAAATCTTCCGGCAAGTTCATCGCCAACTTTCAGGTTGGCTGAGCGCCCCATGAATATTACCTCTGCATTGGTTGGAATTCCTTCTGTTCCCCCAAATATTTGCAGTGTGATCTCGTCGCCAATAATTTTTACTACCTGGGCAAGTTTCCCGTTTACCAGAGCAATCTCTTCGTTGCCCACTCCTGTTGCTTTGAGTGAGATGGTTGCTTTTGTGATCTGGCTTATCTTCGTGTAGATTTTTTGAAATGCTTTTGTTTCCATTATTCAGCCTTTCTTTCTTCAATAAGTTTTTCTAAATCTTTTTCATACTGTTTGAACTTATCAGACTCAAATTCTGAATAGTTCATCTGTCTCATCTGGTCGATAACCCGCTTGAAATATTCATTGACCTCTTCGAAGTGCTCGAATGAGAATTTGGTATGATACACTTCAAGCACCTTATTCAACATATATTTTTGTCTCTCGATAGATGAAGATTGATCAATTTTATCGAAAGCATCCTGTTGAAGAACTACAAAATCAATTACTTCTGATTTCCAGAAACGAATGTGGTAATCCACAGGGACCCCGTCATCACCTAGTATGTTGATTTGTTCAGAAGCTTCTCGCCCCCTGAGCAGTATATCTTTAAGCAGCTGGACATGCTT
>CAZWHH010000547.1:0-1793 GCA_964633615.1 uncultured Bacteroidales bacterium
AGAAATTAATGTTTAATTTTTTTACATCGAATTTTAAAAAGGGCATTGAGAAGATAAAAAACAATCCGCAACTTGCCTATACAGTTTTTTTGGCTTTCGTGATTGTTATTTCTTTTTTATATATATCTAGTAATTTTATTGATATTGCTCAAAATGCTCAGGAACGATTAATTAACGTTCGGATGGGGTCTGTTTTGGATGTTTTTGAAACCAAACAGGGACATTTATGGCTTGCTATGAACAAAGGGATCTCTTTTATTGAATATAATTCCCCTATAAAAAAATTTGATAAGACCCATGGTTTGAAAGGTATTGCAATGGATATTACCAGGTATAAAGGTGATTTGTATGTGGCAACCACTGTTGGAGTATTTCATGAAAAATGGTCTCAGGGTTTCGTTCAATTCGAGAAATTACCCAAAATTAATAATCAGGCCAGACAATTTTTAAAATATGTAGACAGTAACACTGGCAAAGAACATTTGTTTGTTGCTACCATTGAAGGTATTTACGACATCACGGATATTGAGAATATAAAAGAGGAATCTGACAAATATACTTATACGATGATACCTTCTGATTATGATGATAAGATTTATACGGGAACTAAAGCCCGCTTAACTATAAATTCATATGAAAAAGGCCTGAAGCAATTGGACAATATCAAAATGAGTTCAAAAATAAAATATATAGCTGAAAAAGATGATTCAACATTATGGGCAGCAAGTATTGCTAAGGGTGTTTTTAAAGTTTTAAAAACAGATACAGGATATACTGTCGATACTATCGAAGGGTTGCCTGTAGAAAGAAATATCAGGATATTCAAGGTTTCAGGCCAATGTTATTTTGGCGCAGAGAAAGGCTTCTACACCTATATTGATTCAATTGATAAATTTGTGCCTCAAGAGATATTCGGAGGTCGATATGCAGATGTAACTCCCTCAAATTTTCAAAATATTGACAACTCATCTTTCTGGGTATCTTATTCCCACAATGATAAATTTCGGATTGAGAAAATTGCTGTGAAAGGAGAAAACATTATGTTTTATTCTAAACCCTTCTTGGAGTTGCCCAATCATGATATTACTTCCATCTATGATGACCGGGAAAATATAAGTTGGTTTACCACCCCTGATGGAATTTTTTCTTACGATCACCAACATGAAAAGGAATATCTGCCCTATTATACATTGATCAGAAGAGTTAGCCTGACCAGTGATTCTGTGATTTTTCATGGCTCATATTATAAAGATACAAGTAATTTTAAAATAGCAATTAAGCAACCGCAGCACTTAAAATATGAGTTAGATTATAAACATAATAACATCTCTTTTATTTATTGCGCTCCTTATTATGAAGGAGATGCAAAAGTTACCTACAGCTATAAGTTGGAAGGTTATGATGAGGAATGGTCTTCATGGTCGGGGAAAAATGATAAAGGAAAATATACAAACCTGAATGAAGGTCATTATATATTTAAGGTTAAAGCAAAAAATATTTATGGGGATGAAAGTAAACTGGCAAAATATGAATTTACAATATTACCCCCATGGTACAGAACTATATGGGCTTATATTGGTTATATACTTGCCGGTATAGCATTTCTGATATTAATTGTAAAATGGTATACCAGAAGACTTGAAAAAGAAAAAATCCGACTCGAAAAAATAGTGCAGGAAAGAACAAAAGAGGTGGTGGAAAAGAAGGAACAAATTGAGCATCAGAGAGATGAGATAGCTAAGAAAAACAGGGATATTACAGATAGCATTGAATATGCCAGTAAAATTCAAAAT
>CAZWHH010000548.1:0-1792 GCA_964633615.1 uncultured Bacteroidales bacterium
CGAAAAAAGATTAATGTAGAGATGATTTGTTTCGGCGCCAGCTCTGTAGCCGTATATTTTGTGGTAAAATCCACTAATCGCCTTGAAACGGTGAAGGCCTTGCATGATTATTATTTCAGTGCTGAAAAACATTTGACAGCTACACAAAAAACCTACTAATATGAATTCTAATAATTACAAATTTGAGACATTACAAGTTCATGCCGGGCAGGTGACCGACAAGAACACCCTTTCCCGGGCAGTACCAATATACCAGACTGTTTCCTATGAGTTTAATGATTCACAGCATGTAGCAGATCTTTTTGCTTTGAAAGAGCCGGGAAATATTTACACCCGTTTGATGAATCCTACCACAGATGCACTGGAAAAACGAATGGCAGCTTTGGAAGCAGGAATAGCAGGACTGGCAACAGCTTCCGGTCATTCAGCTCAGTTTATAGCACTAAACAATTTGCTTGCAGCTGGTGATAATCTGGTTTCCTCTTCCTATCTCTACGGGGGCACTTTTAACCAGTTTAAAGTCTCTTTCAAGCGTTTGGGCATAGGAGTTAAATTTGCTGAAGATCTAAATCCTGCAAGTTTTGAAGCATTAATAGATAAAGATACAAAAGCCATTTATGTGGAGACGATCGGAAACCCGAGCTTTGCCGTTCCTGATTTTGAGAAATTGGCTGAAGTGGCAAATACATACCGAATTCCCCTTGTTGTGGATAATACCTTTGGAGCCGGAGGTTATTTGTGCCGACCCATTGAATACGGGGCCCATCTTGTGGTTTCCTCAGCCACCAAATGGATTGGCGGTCATGGAAACAGCATGGGAGGAATTATTGTGGATAGCGGAAATTTTGATTGGGGCAATGGAACTTTCCCTCAGTTTACTGAAGAATCGGAAGGTTATCATGGGATTCGTTTTTCTGAGTCTTTTGGTGAAATGGCTTTTATGGTAAGAGCGCGGGTGGAAGGTTTACGAGACTTTGGACCTTCTATCAGTCCTTTTAATTCATTTCTTTTGCTGCAAGGACTGGAAACTTTATCTCTGAGAGTACAGAAGCATGTGGATAATGCCCTGGAACTGGCTCATTGGTTGAATAAAAATCCAAAAGTAAAGAAAGTAAACTACCCGGGGCTTGAAGCAGATCCTTTTCATGAGCCGGCAAAGAAATATTTGTCTCATGGATTTGGGGGAGTACTTTCTTTTGAGATTGATGGCACAAAAGAACAAACAAAGCGTTTTGTTGAAAATCTGACACTCACCAGCCATGTGGCAAATGTGGGTGATGCCAAAACATTAATTATTCAGCCTGCTGCTTCAACTCATCAGCAATTGTCCCCGGAAGAACAATCAAGAGCCGGCGTGACACCAACATTGCTCAGAGTATCTGTTGGGATAGAACATATTGAGGACATCATAAATGATTTTGAAAACGCATTTAAAAATATTTAGAAAAACCATGGAAAAACATATCTATAAAACCAACCGGAGTTTGGAACTGGAAAGCGGTGAAAGATTAGAAGACTTGAATATTGCTTATCATGTTGCCGGGCAACTGAACGAGACCAATAGCAATGTGATATGGGTATGCCATGCTTTTTCCGCTAATTCTGATGTGAGCGAATGGTGGCCGGAGATGGTAGGGAAAGGTAAAATTCTGGATCCCGAAAAATATTTTATTGTTTGTGCCAATTACCTCGGTTCATGCTACGGAACCACCGGGCCTTTGTCTATAAATCCTCAGACAAATGATGGTTATTACCAGGAATTTCCGGAAATAACAATAAGGGATATGGTGAA
>CAZWHH010000549.1:0-1790 GCA_964633615.1 uncultured Bacteroidales bacterium
TAAGAACAACCGGACCAAAACCAGTGATCTCGAATGACTTTTTAACGGGATCCGTTGTGGTTCCGGCATGAGTAGATACAATAGCTATATCCTGATTTGCCAGCTTATTGATCAGAGAACTTTTGCCAGCATTCCTTCGGCCATAAATTCCTATATGTGGTTTTGATTCTTTGCCTTTTGACATACTTTAAATTTTGATTATTGGTTTCATAATCTGAGACTTATATATGGTAAAGTCCATTTTTTTCATACTACATCCTATGTAACCCTCATGTTTTATTCATTGCTTTTTGTCTATATGCTCTAAATGAGGGTTTTATTTATCTATTAATCCAGTAAGTCATTGATTCTGAATCCTAATTTTAACAGATTATCTTCTGATAATGCCCTTTGAATTTTCTTTTTAGCCAGAAATTGTAATTTTTCATTGGCCTCGAATACATCCCAGTTATTCTTTTTCATAAGCTGGGCTAGCTCCCCGGCTTTACTATACCCTATATATGGAATAAGAGCTGTGGTAATAGATGGGCTTTTTAATAAATGGGCATGTGCTGTTTTTGTGTCTATTTCTATTCCTGTGATAAGATTTTTTTCGATTGTGGAGTCGGCAGCGATTAGAAGTTTTAAACTCTCAATAATAGCATGTCCGATGACCGGCAAATAAGCATTTAGTTCCAGGTTTCCTTGTCCGCTTAGTGAGGAGACCAGGGAATCATTGGCGTATATCTTTTGCACTGAGCTAATTACAAATTCGGGGATCACAGGATTCACTTTCCCGGGCATTACGGAGCTGCCTGCTTGTTGCTGAGGGATCGTAATTTCTTTCTGCTTTGTTACGTCAGCAGATAAAAGCCTGATGTCTGAGACCATTTTTTCCAGATTTACAGCATGTGATTTAATGGTGGCATGAATCTCAACAAATGAATCAAAATTACTGGTGGCATCCGCTAAATTTTCACTTCGGGTTATGGGTAAGCCCGTAAGTCTCTGTAAGGAGGGAACCACCTCCATTACAAAGTAAGTTGGAACTGTTAATCCGGTACCTATGGCATTCCCACCCAGGTTGACAACCTTTATTCGTTCAAAACATTTTGATACTCTCCACCAATCTCTGGATAGGGCCTCATTATAGGTGCTGAATAACTTCCCGAATGAAGACGGGACAGCCTCCTGCATTTGTGTATAACCAATTCTCAGTGAATTTCGGTAGTTGTTTTCAATAACTTCAATTTGCTTTCTTAATTTATTGATCTGTATTTCAAGCTTTTGTAATAATTGTATTAAAGCTACTTTCAGTGAAGTGGGAACGACGTCATTGGTCGATTGATAAATATTGGCATTTTCGATTGGATCAATAAATTCATAGTCGCCGGGTTGTTTCCCAACGATAAAAAGAGCCCGGTTGGTTATTATTTCATTGATGTTCATGTTGATGCTTGTGCCTGCCCCTCCTTGAACAGCCGGGACAATAAAATGTTCGAAATGATTTCCCTCGATTACCTCCTGGGCTGCTTCTTTTAATGCTTTTGTTATATTTTCCGGAATGATTCGAACAGGCCAATTCCCTTCCGGATATTTTTTATTCAGTGCCTGTATGTATTTTTCATAAGTTTCAAAGCAGGCTAGTTTGACCAGACCTGTTGCCTGATACCATTCTTTTGAAAAAGAGGTCTCGTCAGGGAAATTTTCTTTCGCTCTTAACGCAT
The DNA here is from genome assembly GCA_964633615.1 of uncultured Bacteroidales bacterium. Taxonomy (GTDB): domain Bacteria; phylum Bacteroidota; class Bacteroidia; order Bacteroidales; family UBA12077; genus JAGXLC01. Next base: position 1,707 of record CAZWHH010000549.1, read on the forward strand.
GAATCCCATACAAAGCATCTGATGGTATATTCCTGGCACCTAAAAGATCTTTTTCTTCTCGCATAAAAAATCAATAATTTAAAT
>CAZWHH010000550.1:0-1787 GCA_964633615.1 uncultured Bacteroidales bacterium
TTGCTTTTATTTATTTCCAGTTGATTGGCCTCAATTCTGGAAATATCAATTATGTCATTGATAATCTGTAGCAATTGATTTGTATTAGATTGAATAATCTCAAAGAATTCCTTTTGTTCATCTTTGGAAAAATTCTGATTTTTTAGCAAGTCTATAAATCCTGCGATACCATTGAGAGGAGTTCTTATTTCATGAGACATATTTGCAAGAAAGGCAGATTTCAGTCGATCGCTTTCTTCTGCTTTTTCCTTTGCTTTTTCCAATTCTTCTTTTTGTTCTTTTAACAACTGGTTAATCTCTTTTAAAGCCGTGTTGGATGCGATAAGCTCCTCTTCAGCAGCTTGCAGCTCCATATTTCTTTCTTTCAGTTGTTTTTCTGCATTTTTAATAGAGGTAATATCGACTACAGAAATAAGGCCCGCCGGTTCGCCCTGATATTCAGTTTTACTTCCTTCCAGGTATACCCATTTTTCCTGACCGTTTTTATGAATGATTTTAAACTCGTAACCTGAAGGGACATCTTCCAGCTGCTGTCTCTTTTTTCCCCTTGATTTAATCATTTCCTGGTGTTCAGGTGCAACGAATTCCCAAAAATTCATTTGTACCAATTCGTTTTCTGTATAACCGCATATTTTTTCAGCAGCAGGATTGGCATACACCCATTTGTTTCCCTGGTAAACCATAATAGCAGTGGAAGTAGTCTGAGCCAGCTTTCTGAATTTCTCTTCGCTTTCTTTAAGAGCTGTTTCTGTTTTCTTTTTCTCTGTGATATCTTCCAACACTCCATTAAAATATTTAATATTTCCTTTTTTATCAAAAACGGCGTTTAGAGTATCATTCACAATGATAATTTCATCTTTTTTTGTTTTAAGCTTAATTTCGCGTTGTCTGATGCTTTTGGGTGAATTTGCCAGAAGCTTCAGTTCTTTTTGTCGCTCCTCTTTATTCAGATATAAATCAGGTACTTTTATCTGGTAAAGCTCTTCGGGATTATATTCCAGTAATTGTGAAAGAGATGCATTAAAATATAAAAAATCACCTTCGGGAGAAGTCCTGTAAACCCCAATAGGTAATTGCTGCATTAAGGTGCGGAATTTTAATTCATTCTCTTTTAATGTATCTTCATATTTTTTTCTTTCTGTGATATCAATGAAAGTTCCTTCAATACCAACAGGAGAGTTGTTTTTGTCGTAAATCAAATGACTGTTGGACAAGGAGCAGATTTCATTTTCATTTTTGCTAAGCAATGTAATTTCATAATTTTTAACTTTCCCATTTTTTTGTATTTCCTGGAGAAATCTCTGTTCTTCCTCTTTGTATTTGTAAATTTTTTTGGATAAGCAAGTTCCAATCACTTCTTCAGGTTTATATCCTAAAATGGTTCTGATGGCAGGGTTTACCATAGTTATAGTTCCTTTCATGTTAGCCCTGAAGTAAATGTTTTGCATATTTTTAATAATGCTTCGGTACTTCTCTTCACTTTCCGGGAGAGTTCCTGTTGTATTTGTCTTAGCGAATAATGTTTTTCCCTTTTTGGGGAGGGTACAGAAGATATTTTTTATTTGATGGAAATATTTTTTTCCCGATCGGGTCATAAATAAAAAATTATATTGCTCATGCGAAAATTATGAAAAATAAAGATAGAATGCAATTTTTATTGATTACTTCTTATTTTTGAAAGCCCAGCTGTTTTATTTTCTATGTTAATATGGAAGTCTTCCTAAAAGCAGGCTTTTTCTATAGTTTATATACATTGGGATGCGGATTAGATATTTGATTTTAGTCTG
>CAZWHH010000551.1:0-1776 GCA_964633615.1 uncultured Bacteroidales bacterium
TAATTTTTCATAAACAAGTGATAAACTTTATTAATTTTACCCTTTCAGGAAAAAATAAAAATTATGATTCAGGCCAGGCAAATAGTAAAATCATACGGAGAATTACAGGTATTAAAAAATATTGATTTTAAGATTAATAAAGGAGAAATTGTTTCAATCGTTGGACCCAGCGGAGCAGGAAAGACTACCTTATTACAGATATTAGGAACTTTAAGCAGACCGGATAGTGGATCCATAGATTTTGAAGAGAACAGGCTAAACAAACTTCGCGATAAACAATTAGCAGCTTTCCGGAATCGTCATATAGGTTTTGTCTTTCAATTTCATCATCTTCTGCCTGAATTCACCGCCCTTGAAAATGTTTGCATACCCGCATTCATTGCCAGAGAAAATAAAAAAAAGGCCGAAGAAAAAGCTACAGAAATTCTTCGTTTTCTTAAACTTACTGATCGTCTGAATCACAAACCCAATGAATTGTCGGGAGGCGAACAGCAAAGAATTGCTGTTGCAAGAGCTCTCATTAATGACCCTTCAGTAATTCTGGCAGATGAACCTTCGGGTAATTTAGATACCAAAAATAAAGAAGAACTTCATAATTTGTTCTTTTCACTAAGAGACAAGTACAACCCTTCTATTGTAATTGTAACCCATGATCATCACCTGGCAGATATGGCCGACCGGAAACTTACACTAAAAGACGGACTGTTTGTATAACACAGAAGGCAAACAATAACTGCAAGCTCCCTTGAGCCAAACAGAAATCCGAAAACCCAAAAAAATGAAGCAGGATCGAAATTAAGGCATGATAAATAATAATGAATTAAAGGAATTTCTCGACGAAAAATACAATCAATTCAATTGTGAAACATTCATACAGTATGATCCGATACAAATACCCAAACAATTTGAAGACCAGAGAGATATTGAAATTTCCGGATTTCTTGCAGCGACAATAGCCTGGGGTCAGCGACCTGCTATTATTGCCAGCATGAACCGTTTACTTCATCGGATGGATAATTCGCCGTATGAATTTATCATGGAAGCTGATAACGAGGAGCTGGAAAATTTTAGTGACTTCAAACACCGGACTTTCAACGGAGAAGACTGTATCTTTTTCCTCAAATCCCTGGGGAATATCTATCAAAACCATGAAGGGCTGGGCTCAATCTTTCAAAATAGTTACATGAGGAATGGCAATCTGGTTGAAACGCTGCATGAATTCAGAAAAATATTTTTTGAAATCCCTCATCCGAAAAGAACACATAAACATGTAGCTGATGTTTTAAAGAAATCATCTGCCAAACGTCTCAATATGTATATGCGTTGGATGGTTCGTAAGGACCCCAAAGGCATCGATTTTGGTTTGTGGAATAAAATTTCAATGAGCGACCTCTTTATCCCGCTTGACACGCATAGTGGCAATGTGGCCCGAAAACTTGGTCTGTTAAAAAGAAATCAAAACGACTGGAAAGCAGTGGAGGAACTCACGCGAAAACTCCGGGAATTTGACCCTGAAGATCCAATAAAATACGATTTTGCACTGTTCGGACTTGGAGCATTTGAAAAATTTTAGGCCTGTTTTTTTGATCTGACGATTCTCAACAAAAAAAGAGCACCCGATACATAGACTAATTTACCAGGTGTCTCTTTTCCCTTCAACAACTAACTTTATTATCTCTTTTGATGGATATTATTATCTTTTACCGCGTCAGGCACTTCGGGTCCTCCTATTTTCAATTTATTTATTTCCTTATCCTTATTAATGGTGAAGGTATA
>CAZWHH010000552.1:0-1769 GCA_964633615.1 uncultured Bacteroidales bacterium
CAAAATAAAAAGATTGTCCATAATGTGAGTTATCAGACAGGATTGCCGGATGATGAGGTTTTTGCGATGTATAAGGGTGCCAATCAGGGGCTTTGGCTTAGCCATGAAAAAGGGATTTCACGCGTAGATACGAAGATACCAGTGAGTAATTTCAGTACCTATCCCGGGCTGAAAGGGGATATTAATAATGTAATTGAAATGGACAGTTCTTTGTATGTAGCAACCAGTGAAGGATTATATCATCTTTCTGAAGAAAAGCAATTTTCCGAGAAAAAAATTACTGTCCGAGTGGAACAACCAATAAAGACACAAGAAAAACCCAGGAAAAAGGAAGAAAAAGAGGAAAAATTTGTCAAAAGTTTTTTTAATAAGATATTTAAATCGAAGGAAGAGAAGGAAGAAGAGCAGAAAGAAGAACAGTCAAAAGCTCCTGAAGTTAAGACGAGAACAACTTACAGGACACGGAAGGTGCAAACACTCCAATCTATAAGTCACCAGTTTAAAAAAATTAAGGGAGTTGATGGGAAATGTGGGCATTTATTGGATGCGGGAGAGTTTTTGTTGGCCGGGACCAATTATGGACTATATCAGGTGGATAGCTTACAAAATGTTGAACCGGTTATAAAAGAGACTTATATCTATCAGGTGATGGCTTTTGAAACGGACACCAGTTATTTGTTAGCAACAAAAAATGGTATCATGAAAGCTGAGAAGAATGAGGAAGGATGGAATGTTCAGAAACTGATTAGCGGAGAGGGTCTGGATAAACCAATTTATTCTTTAGCTTACAATCCGAATACAAATATTTTATGGGCTGGCGGCGATAATCAAGCCTTTAAAATTGAAATTGCCAGGGACAAAGATGCTTATCAGATTAAAGAATACAATATCCTTTCAACATTCCCTGAAAGATACTATAGCCGGATTATTGGTAAGGAGCTTTATTTATTTTCCTCCTCAAACATTCTTAAATATGATAATATAAATGATATTTTTCACCCTGATAAGAATTTAGTAGGAGACTCCACAAGAATCGCTGATTTTGAATATATTTTTAACCAGGAGCATCTTACATGGCTAAATGACCATAATAAATGGATGTTAGTAAATAAGAGGCTAAAGAATCAAAACGTTTTGGAGAATTATCTGAATCTGTTTAATTCTGTTGAGAATATTTATCTTGATAGTCCTCAGGTTCTATATGTGGTTGACCAAAATAAATTATACAAGATAAGCCTGGAAGAGAAAAACATTAGAAATCCTTTGTTCAAAGCATATTTTGCTTCAATTAAAAAGGGATCCGGGCAATTTATACCTATTGGCGATTTCAAGGTGCATAAAGAAAATGTTGGTATTACAATTCGCACGGCAGCTCCTGATTTTATCAGACAGGAATCAGTAGAGTATCAGTATAAGATTGATGGAGTGATGGATGAATGGTCTGAATGGAACAATGATCCGGAAATTCAGTTTTTTACCAGGAAGGGTGAATATGCTTTGAAAGCACGTGCACGTAATATCTGGGGACAAGTAAAAGAAACAGATAAGATTTATTTTGAAGTTCCTCCTCCTTTTACAGAAACAGCATGGTTCTATATCCTTGCAGGAGTTGGATTAATTATTATTATTTTAGTATTCATTAAGCTGAGGGACAGGAAGTTAATGCACGATAAAAAACTGCTGGAACAAAAAGTAAAAGAGAGAACCGCTACTATTGAAGAACAAAAAGAGGAAATTACTACACAGCGGGATCAGATACTGGAAACTAA
>CAZWHH010000553.1:0-1763 GCA_964633615.1 uncultured Bacteroidales bacterium
TTGGCATACGGGATAAAGTGAACATCAGTTATGTTACTCCTTTGCCGGGAGCTTTCACAAAGCCTAAAGCATCCAAAATGCTCGGCGAGTTGATGGAAGAGAAAAATATTAAGGTAATTCCTGATTTTTATCTGGAGAAAGTGGATACAGAGAAAAAAATCATCCAATCCTATGATGAACAGGAAGTGCCCTTTGATGTTCTGTCAGTTATCCCAACAAACAAGGGCAGTGCATTAGTTGAAAGGAGTGGAATGGGTGACGATCTGAATTTTGTACCCACCGATAAATACACCCTGCGTTCAAAGAATCATGAAAACATTTTTGTTTTGGGGGATGCCTCGGACATTCCGACTTCTAAAGCAGGATCTGTAGTCCATTTTGCTTCCGATGTAGTTTATGAGAATCTGCTCAGCGCAATAGAAGGCAGAGAGCTTAAGGCTAAATTTGACGGGCACTCAAACTGTTATATTGAAACAGGATTTGGTAAAGGGTCGATCATTGATTTTAATTATGATACGGAACCTCTGCCGGGAACTTTTCCTTTACCGGGTATCGGACCTTTCGGGTTGCTGAAAAACACCAAGATGAATCACTACGGGAAAGTGCTTTTCCGTTGGATTTACTGGCATATTTTGTTAAAAGGTAAAGAAATGCCCATTGAGTCGGAAATGACTATGGCAGGGAAAAAACATTAAAAGGAAACGCTATTATGGCTGAAAACAATCAAAATTTACAGAAGCAGATAAATGATATAAACCAGAAGCTTGATCTGGTGCTCGAACACGTGAACAAACAGCGCCTGAAAAGCGAAATGGTGGAAGATTTGATGGCTGATGCCTCTATCATAACAAAAGATGCCTGGGATACAACCGTGAGTGAATTGGATGACCAGAGCATTGAACTTGATATAGATGATATTAAGCAACTTTTTTTCAAGTTTCTAAAGAACATCAAGAGCTTTACCCAGGCCATCGAACTTTTTGAAAGTGCTAATGATTTCATGAAGGATGCCGCTCCTATCATTAATGAGATGGGAGTGGATGCAATTCACAAGCTGCATGAATTTGAACAAAAAGGTTATTTTGAGTTTATAAGTGAAGTAGGACGGGCGATGGATAAAGTTATGACCCATTATTCGCAGGAAGATCTAAGGAAATTATCAGACAACATTGTTCCTGTCCTGGATACTGTCAGCAATCTGACGAATCCTGAAATGCTTCAATCTTTGAATAATGCTTTGAGTGTCTATCAAGAGATGGATCCCGATGAAGTTGAGGAGTACAGTTTATGGAAAGCGTTCAGAACATTAAACTCTAAGGAGATGAGAAAGAGCATCGGTTATATTATGACCTTCATGAAAAAAATGTCGCAGGAAACATATAAAAATCAAAACAAATAAAAAATCTAATAAAAAACCCTTTAAAAAAATAAATTATGGCACAAAAAACAATAGCTGGAAACACAGTAAACGTAGACGAGGAAGGATACCTGGAAGACTTCAAACAATGGAATAAAGACATTGCAAAAGAAATTGCGCAAGAAGAAGGTATTGAATTAACAGATAAACATTTTGAAGTAATCAAATTTTTGCGTGATCAATACGAAGAAGGTGCGAATTTAACTATAAGAAAAGTTGGAAAATCTGGAATCACAGATATTAAGGAGTTTTATAAACTATTTCCGGGAGGGCCATTGAAAAAAGGTTCCCAAATAGCTGGTATTCCTAAACCCACAAGTTGTGTATAATTAAAAACGAAAAGTTA
>CAZWHH010000554.1:0-1749 GCA_964633615.1 uncultured Bacteroidales bacterium
GACCCAGGCCTGTTCCTTCATATTCCCGGGTACTTGAATCATCGGCCTGCCGAAAGCGTTCAAAAATATTCTTTTGGTCTTCCGGAGCAATGCCTACACCAGAATCCTTCACATAAAAAAGCAATTGATCTTCTGTTTGCTTCAGGTATCCGAACTCAATAAAACCTTCCTCTGTATATTTAATAGCATTGCTCAGTAAATTATCCAAAATCTGCCGTAAACGGGTTGGATCCGTTTGAATATAGCTTTCCTCGTTGTATAACCCTTTGTTAACTTTCAGACTTAAGTCTTTTTTCCCTCTGTTTTTAATCTCTTCTTTATAAGTCCTGTTTAAATCAATCAACATATCATTTAAATAAAAAGACTGAAAATGAATTTTGATCTGTCCGGCTTCTATTTTTGAGATATCAATTATATCATTCATAATATTTAACAAGTGTCTTGTACGGGAATGAATGATATCCAGGTATTTATTCTGCTTATCTTGTGAGAACTTTTTATTTTTTAAAATCTGGGAAAAACCCATTATCCCATTCATCGGAGTTCTTATTTCATGGCTCATATTTGCCAGGAAAGCTGATTTGAGCCGGTCGCTTTCCTCCGCTTTCTCTTTGGCCTTTTTTAATTCCTGTTTCTGGACTTCCAGTTTCTGATTAATATATTGCAATTCCTCGTTTGAAGCCCTCAGTTCTTCTTCTGTTGCTTGTAACTCTTCATTTTTCTTTTTCAGGGTTCTCTCCCACAATATTCTTTCAGTAACATCTCTTGCTATTACGATCTCCCCGGTAACTTTTCCTTCTTTTTTAACAGGACGAGCATTCACTTCGAAAAAAAGTGTGTTGTTATTCTTGGTTCGTGCCTCAAGTGAGTAAGGGGCAATTTCTTCACCCTTCAACCTGCTTCCCAGGTTTTTCATGGTGAGTTTTCGGCTCTTTTCCGTCAAAAAGGGAACTGATTCCTTTAGGGACATGCCAATAATTTCATCCCTTTCATATCCCATTTTTTTTATAAAAGCTTGATTTATTTCCTGAAAAACGGCATCCTTTGAAAGCATAAAAGCGGGATCAGGAGCCAAATCAAATAGTTCTATGAATTTATTCCTGCTCTCCTTTAATTTTTTTTCTGTTCTTATGCTGTTGACACTGATCAATAAAGAAGACAGTAATACCATTGTACCAAAAATGATAAAAATGATATTCATTCTGCTTGTAATATGCTCAATCTTATCATTTACATCGTTTAGATAAATACCGGTACCGATTATCCAATCCCAGGGCTCAAAAAGTTTCACATAGGATATTTTTGGTTCAACCTTATCCCGGGCATCTTTCCACTGCCAATGATAACGAACAAATCCGCTTCCCTTTTCTTTGCAAACTCTTGCCATTTCAACAAATAGTTTCTTTCCCCCGGGATCTTTATAGGTAGAAAGATCTTTCCCGTTTAATTCCGGGACATAAGGGTGAATAATCATGCGGGGAGAGGTGGTGAGGATCCAGAAATAATCTTTCCCTGCAGGGCCATATCTTAAAGATTCTATTTGCTCCTTTACTTTTTCCTTTGCTTCTGCTTCCGTTAATTCGTGAGCTTTTACTTTCTGATGATACCCTTCTAAAATATGCCATCCGGTATTTGACAGCTGTTTAATCATTTCCTTTTTTGAATCAATTAAACTTTCATGCATGGCTGGTAGAGCAAAAGCCCAAAAAGCAACAACCACCAAAATGAATATAGTAAAAGGAGGGATGA
>CAZWHH010000555.1:0-1749 GCA_964633615.1 uncultured Bacteroidales bacterium
TTATGTTTCCCATCACAATTCCACTCATTTTAGCGATTATTGTAATGGTAAATGCTATACAGAATCCGATGAGCCCAATTGCTTTCTGGTTTTCAATAATTCCTTTAACCTCACCGGTGGTTATGATGGTCCGTTTGCCTTTTGGAGTGCCTGAATGGCAGATGGCTTTATCAATGGCACTATTGGTTTTAACTTTTATAGGTACAACCTGGCTTGCAGGAAAAATATACCGCACAGGAATTTTAATGTACGGCAAAAAAGTGAACTACAAAGAATTATGGAAATGGATACGCTATAAAACCTGATTTTTCAAATAAATATTTAGCTATACAATAAGGTCAGATGTAATCATTTGGCCTTATATTTTTTGGTGATAATCTGGGGAACCGGATCATAGCCTTCTGTTCCCCATGGATGACAGCGTGAAACTCTTTTCAGCCCCATCCAGAATCCTTTGAGTGGCCCATGGATTCTTATCGCATCAATCATATACTGCGAACAGGTAGGAACGTGACGACATGATGCAGGTTTTAAAGGGGAAATTAAGTACCTGTAAAAGAACATCAGCCCCAGTAAAATATATCGCAATATGGATTTAAGAATCATTATCATAAGTGGTTACAAAGGTAATAAATAAATAATCAGAATAGAAAATCTACCAGAAAATTTATAGTCATACAATCACTCGGTAATCATTCAAATATCGCTCAATAGTCACTCTATAGATATTCAATTGCCCCAAAACCACTCTCATTTAAGACCACCCAACTCAGAAATCTCCAACAAAAACATGGAACGTGAAACCTGAAATAAACCGCAAGGAACGCTATTGAAGGCGCAAAATATAAATTTGCACACCATAGCGAATCCTTTGCGCACCTTGCGGTTAAAAAAAATCACATGGAACGTGGAAAATGGAACCTGAAACAACCTGCATAACCGTTAAATATAAAAACCTGTTATAAAACACCAAAAAAAAAAAACAGCACAGTGCAAATATTTTTATTACATTTGTTCTCCGAAGTACCAATAACAACAAAACTCAATAAAAGCAACAAAAAGCTTCAAGTTTTCGAAAACATGGAATCATGCACATTCACAATCGAGTGACAATCGAATGACTACAGAATGACGATTAAGTGACAAAAGAGTGACAATTGAATGACTACAGAATGACAATCGAGTGACCATGGAGTGACCACTGACAACAGAATATACAACTGAAAATAAAAAAGAAAGGAGGTGCAATCTTCCCTAAATAACGAACTATATCTTGTGCAGGCGAAAGAAACAGTCGGCAAAAGGGTGCTTCAGGCATCTTATCGATATACTGCTTCCGGGCAGTTATACCCGGGTAAGAAATAAAAATAAAAAGACACAATGCAAAAAGGCAACATGAAACCTAAATGCATTGTGCCAATTAAAAACATTACAAAAATATAAAATCATGAAGAAGAAATATCTTATTTCAATTATCTGTATTATTATTTTTACTTCAGCAATCGGACTAAGTACCCACAAAAATTCACATACTCTTATCACTAAGAACTTAAATGCAATAGCCGACATTGAACCTCAGTTATCATGTCAAAATGAAAATGGAACATTACAAGAAGGGCATTGGTGTTTTATTTGTCATGAACCTAAATGTATAATTATGAGCAATATGAGGCAGACAAGTTTTGATGACTATTGTACTCCTGAATAAAATTAAGAGAAAATTATACAAATATTTAATATAAGACAATA
>CAZWHH010000556.1:0-1743 GCA_964633615.1 uncultured Bacteroidales bacterium
TTTCAATATAATAAAATATCTCAGCAACGACTGAAAAAGCAGCTCAGCATCAGGCTAAGGGCTTTACCTACCCTGCAAAGCAAGGAAGCGGCCCTCAGAGTGGAAGTAAAAAGAGCTAAGGATAAGATGAATGAGCTTGACAAACAGCTGCAACAAAAAATGAAAGAATATGACAATATGGTCAGATTATGGGCTGAGTTTGATGAAAATTTAGTCTCTGTACAGGAAGTAAAAATGACTGCTAAAAAAATAGCCGGAACAAAAACTCCGGTACTCGATGAAATTGTTTTTGATATTAAAGACTTCAGTCTGTTTAATAACCCAAGCTGGTATCTAAAAGGAGTTGAGATACTTAAATCATTATCTCAGATTGGCATTGAAGCGGAAATTTACCGGAAAAAAATGGAGATGCTCAATTATGCGAGGAAAAAGACAACTCAAAAAGTAAACCTTTACGAAAAAGTCCAGATTCCTCAATATCAAGATGCAATACAAAAAATAAAACGATTCCTGGAAGATGAAGAAAATCTATCCAAATCTTCACAAAAAATAGTGAAAAAACGCCAGGAACAAAAGAGCAGGGAGGCTAACTCATGATAACTCCAATGACAAAATATTCATTCCTCGTATATCATAAAGAATACAAGGAGTTCCTGGAAGATTTACAAGAGCTGGGGGTGCTGCACATTAAAGAAAAAACGCAGGAATTTGATGAACAAACTCAACAGGCCCTGGAACAAATTAAAAAGATCAACAATACGCTCAAGTTTCTCTCCAGAAGAACAGAAGAAGAGAAACCTGCAAAAAAGAAAGCAGATGCCCTGGAAATTATAGACGACATAAAAAAGAAACAGGAAGAACTTGACAAGATTGAACAAGAGCAACTAAGCCTGAAAAAAGACATAGAAAAAGCAAAGCCATGGGGCGATTTTACGGACGATATAAAGAAAAAACTTAATGACCTGGGATTAACACCTCGCTTTTTCACCTGTCGTGAAAATAAATTTAATCAGGAATGGACAAAAAATTATTACCTCGAGATCATCAATCATCAATATGGGCACTATTTTTTTGTGATTCTGCAGGAAGCAGATCAGGAAATAGATATAGATGCTGAAGAGGTTAAGCTTCCCGCCATGGCACTGTGTGACCTGGAAAAAAAATACAAAACGAATGAACAGCGTAAAGATGAGATCAAAGAGACTTTCGATCAGTACGCGGAAAAATACCAGGAGACTCTAAGAGAAAAACGTCAGGAATTACAGGTAAACACAGAATTCAACAAAGCCCTGATCAATACGGAAGATCACGCCGAATCAAAAATAAAGCTTTTAGAAGGATGGGTGCCTGAAACCAAAGAGCAAAAACTGGCTGAATACCTGGAAGATAAAGATATTCTCTACCAAACTTCAAAACCTGCACCCAAAGAGAACGTCCCTATCCTGCTGAAGAATGGAAAATATTCAAAGCTTTTTGAGCCAATAGGTGACCTTTTCTCTTTGCCTGACTATAGAGAAATTGACCTTACTCCGTTTTTCGCGCCATTTTTTATGTTCTTTTTCGGATTTTGTGTAGGGGATGCAGGTTATGGACTTTTCATGCTGATTGCCACACTAATTTTAAGGAACAGGGTTAAAACCTCACTGAAACCTATCATGACCATGGCTGCCTATCTGGGTGGTGCTACTGTTATTATGGGATTGGTTTCCGGTACTTTTTTCGGAATTAATCTAATCAATATAA
>CAZWHH010000557.1:0-1740 GCA_964633615.1 uncultured Bacteroidales bacterium
TACATATTGAGGTGGAAACCGGAATGAACCGCACGGGATTTATTAAGAAGGATCTGCAGCGTGTTGTAAAAATCATTAATGATAATCAGGAGCATTTTATAGTTAAAGGGTTATGTACTCATTACGCAGGTGCCGAAAGTATTGCCAATCACGTGAGGGTTCAGAAACAAATTAAAAAATATAACAGACTTTACAATTGGATTGTGAACCGGGGTATTGTTCCTGAACTACGGCATACAGCCTGTTCAGCAGCTGCTATGACCTATCCCAGAACCAGGATGGATATGGTTCGAATTGGGATTTTACAATATGGTTTCTGGCCCAGTCCGGAAACATTCATTCATTTCATACATAAGCGGATGGAGAAATCGGATGTTTTAAAACGAGTATTGAACTGGAAAAGCCAGGTAATGTCTATTAAAAAGGTGGGCTCCGGTGAATTTGTTAGTTACGGGACCAATTATATGGCCATTGAAGAAAAGAGAATTGCCATTGTGCCGGTAGGATATTCTCATGGTTATAGTCGCTCTCTGAGTAATCAGGGTCGGGTACTTATTGACGGGCAAAGAGTTCCAGTGGTAGGAATCGTGAATATGAATATGCTGATCGCTGATGTCTCCTTAATTCCTGATGTTAGAAAAGGGGATGAAGTGGTCCTGATCGGAGAACAGGGAGGAGCTAAAATTACCCTGGCTTCATTTGCTGATTTCAATAATCAGTTGAATTATGAGCTGTTGGCCAGGCTACCTTTGAATACTCCGAGAAAAGTTATAAATTAAATTTTACAAATTATGGCATTTATTGAACTTGATACTAAAAAATTGAAGCATAATTATATTTTCCTGAAAGAGTTACTCGATAAAGATGATATAAAATTTGGTATTGTCTCAAAAGTCCTTTGCGGGAATAAGGAATTTTTGCAGGAACTGATTAATTTAGGAGCGGATCAGATCTTTGACTCCAGGATTTATAACCTGAAAGTTGTTAAAAGCATTAATCCTAACGTTGAAACGGCCTATATCCGACCTCCTTCCAAACGCAGCATTAGAAGTGTTGTAAGGTATGCCGATATAAGTTTTAATACAGAGTTTTATACCATCAGGTTGTTATCTGAAGAAGCCCAAAGACAAGATAAAACACATAAGGTGATCATCATGATCGAGATGGGTGATCTGAGAGAAGGAGTGCTGGGCGAGGATTTCGTGAATTTTTACGGGAAAATATTTAAACTCCCTAATATTGAGGTTGTTGGAATCGGAACCAATTTAAACTGCCTGAATGGTGTGATGCCCAGTCATGACAAACTTATCCAGCTAAGCCTTTATGAACAATTGATTGAGGCCAAGTTTAAGAAAAATATCCCTTATGTTTCAGGAGGTTCGTCAGTTGCTTTGGAACTGGTATTTAAAAAAATGCTTCCGGAGGGGATTAATCACTACAGGATAGGAGAAACCCTTTTTTTTGGAAACAATTTGTTTACCGAAGAGAATATTGAAGGAATGGAAAATGATATTTTCAGATTAAATGCTGAAATAATAGAATTGACGGAGAAACCAATTGTTCCCACAGGTGAAATTGGACAGAATGTGGCAGGAGAGGTAAAAGAATTTGACTCAGAGGATTATGGAAAAACATCCTACAGAGCTTTGTTAGATATTGGTTTATTGGACATTGATCCGGATAACCTGACACCCTGTGATGAAGAGATTGAATTATCCGGTGCCAGTTCGGATATGATTG
>CAZWHH010000558.1:0-1737 GCA_964633615.1 uncultured Bacteroidales bacterium
ATCTTTCCGGGCGATGTATAAAAAGCACCATATCAGCGTCTTGTTCAATAGCCCCGGATTCACGCAAGTCACTCAGTTGAGGTCTCTTATCCCCTGTCCTCAACTCTACGGATCTGTTAAGCTGCGATAAAGCAATAATAGGAACATCCAGTTCTTTTGCTATTCCTTTCAGCGATCTTGAAATAACACTCACTTCCTGTTCCCTGTTACCTCTATTGTCACCCGGACCGGACATTAACTGCAAATAATCAATAAATATAGCTTCCACATTATACTGATCCTTCAACCTGCGACATTTTGATCTTAACTCAAATATTGTAATGGCAGGAGTATCATCAATGTATATAGGAGCATCAACCAATTTTTTAATCTTATATTCCAATTGTTCCCATTCATGGGGTTCGAGTTTACCATTCCGTATTTTTTCAGACGGCAATTCAGTTTCACTTACAATCAAACGGTTTACCAACTGAATACTGCTCATCTCCAATGAAAAAATTCCAATAGGACGATTGTGGTCAACTGCCATATTCCTTGACATGGTCAGAATAAAAGCTGTTTTTCCCATGGAGGGACGTGCAGCAATGATAACCAGATCGGATTTTTGCCACCCGGAGGTAACCCTGTCTAATTTGGTAAAACCTGAAGGAACGCCACTCAATCCATCTTCTTTCTTGGCAGCTTCTTCAATCTGTTCGATGGCATCCTGAATAAGCGTATTGATTTTGGCTGTTTCTTTCTTTATGTTGGTTTCCGTTACCTGGAAGAGCTCTGACTCAGAGAAATCAATAAGGTCGTTTACATCAACCGAATCATCATAAGCTTTCGTCTGAATTTCACTTGCCACCCTTATTAATTCTCTCTGAATATATTTCTGAGCTATTATTCTCGCGTGATATTCAATATGAGCGGCAGTGGCCACTTTTCCTGTCAACTGAGTAATATAATAAGGACCTCCAACCTCGTCCAACTCGTTCCTTTTCTTTAGTTCTTCTGTAACAGTTAATATATCAATGGGTTGTAGATTTTGCGATAGATGTAAAATAGCCCGGTATATTTTTTTATGGGCATCCTTATAAAAACTTTCCGGTGAAAGAATATCCATGATAGAGATGATCGCATCTTTCTCAAGCATGATTGCTCCTAAAACAGCCTCCTCAAGATCTACAGCTTGAGGGGGCTTCTTCCCATAATCAAGAGCCTGATCGACAAGAGACTGACTGGTATTGTTTTTTTTCTTTTCTGCCATCGTTTAAAATTTTGGGACACCAAAGGTAATAAACCAATAAGCAAAATACACAGATATTAAAATTTTATTTTCTCCCTTTTTTTAACTAAAGTTTTCAACAATTGTTAATTACTATTATGCTTCGTCATACTGTTAAACAGCAGATTTAAAAACCTTTTAAGCCTTTAATTGTAAGTAAATTATCCGTTCGGATAAAGTTAATTTATTAGTCTCATATTTTGAAACTTATTTCTACTAAAGACTCCATTTTTTGATACGGCATCCCATTTAACCCTCATGCTTTATTCATTGCCTTTTGTCTGCAGGATGCAGATGTGGATTTCAAGCGGAAAAGAATCAAAACAATAAAATTACCTGCAGTCCTAATGATTATTTCAAAAAAAGATGTTATATTTACTTTTACCTAAGTTGAGCGGTTTGAACAGCCTGTCCCGATTTTTATCGGGAAAGTGAAAAAGCGCTTTACTTATCCGGCAGCTGCCGGACGA
>CAZWHH010000559.1:0-1721 GCA_964633615.1 uncultured Bacteroidales bacterium
TTCATATATTTAGTATAATTGAATTTTTGTTAAATTTAAGATAAAACTACCAAAGAAACAGTACAACAAGTACCTTTTAATTAACATTTTCCTGTTAATTTCTCATAATATTTTATTTTTATCTACATTTGTATAAATTGCAACGGTTTATTCAATAAACAAAAATACTGCCGTTTTATTACTAAGGAAAAAAATAAATATGGATACTGTTATAGAATTTGAACACGCAAATATTTTCCAGAACGAAAACCTGATCCTCACAGATGTCAGCTTGTCTGTAAGGAGAGACGAATTTGTATATTTTATCGGAAGGGTAGGAAGCGGAAAAACAACGCTTATAAAAGTAATTAATGCTGAAATTCCATTAAATCAGGGTACAGGACGCGTATTAAATTTCAGTTTAAATAAAATAAAAAGCAAACACATTCCACAACTTAGAAGAAAATTAGGCATTGTTTTCCAGGATTTTCAATTATTAACCGACCGTACTGTATTTGACAACCTTAATTTTGTACTCCGGGCCACCGGCTGGAAAAATAAAAAAGAGATAGAACAACGAATTGATGAAGTGTTACAAAGAGTTGAACTGTCCTTTAAAGGCTACAAGATGCCCCATCAATTATCAGGAGGTGAGCAGCAAAGGGTTGTCATTGCCCGGGCCCTTCTGAATGATCCGGAAATTATACTGGCAGATGAGCCCACCGGAAATCTGGACCCCGAAACCTCAGAAAATTTACTTCAACTGCTCAAAGAAATAAATAAAAGCGGCCGGTCAATAATTATGGCTACACATGATTATGAGCTGGTTAAAAAGTTCCCCACCCGCACCATTAAGTTTGAGGACGGCAAAATTCATGAGACAGAAAGTACACAGGAAATTGATTTTGAGGCGCTGAAGTTGTAATCTTTATATATTCAGTGGATTAGTGAATTGATGGTGCTTATCTTTTTCAATGTTTTCCCCTTCAAATGCAGCTTATAAGATCTATCTGTTGTTTCCTTGTGCCAGCTGCTTTTCGGTTCGGCCTGGAAATCTTATCGCCTGGCGGTTTAAGCTACCCTGCAGCTTTCTGCACCCTAAAAGTCGCTTTTCACTGGCAAATAAAAAAACCCAGATCTCAACAGGTCTGGGTTCTTATATAGCAACTTTTGTTTATTATCTAAAAACAATACTTGTTTTCTTCAATCAATTTGTCTGCTATTCTTCTTCTGGCATCTTTGGCATTGAGCCCGGGAACATCTGTATAGTGATTAATTCCTCTCTTGTATTTACCTGTCATTTCTTCATCTTCCAGTGAGTAAAGAATATCGAATGCCAGTTTTCTAATCTCTGCAGAAGAGTCATACACAAAAACATCCAGTATGTCTTTGTACAATTTCAGCATCTCTTCGGACTTCTGCATATTTTCCATCTTCTTAATTCTCAGCATAGTCGATTCAGCAACGTATGTAAGCATAATAATATCGGACATGTTGCAGGAAATCTCCTGCTCCTGGGCCATTTTCTTACCAAACTTATTGTTCACAGCATCCAGCAGAAGCAAGACTACCTTTTTAAAGTTCTTCACAAAGTGGGCTTTCGTTTCGTAGTAGTCATCAGAATGAAAGCCTTCCTCTTTGATACTGTCTAATTCTTTCAGCACTTCTTTTGCCTGTTCAAATACGGGCAACGCTCCTTTATGTCCGCGTTTTTTAATAGTATCTGCATTCCAGAGACGGTT
>CAZWHH010000560.1:0-1720 GCA_964633615.1 uncultured Bacteroidales bacterium
TAATAGCCTGGCCGCTGGGGTATTATTTTATGAATCAGTGGTTGCAGGATTTTGCGTATCGAATTGATATAAGTCTGATTACATTTCTTGTTGCTTCATTTGTAACTTTTGCTATTGCCTTACTAACCATTAGTTATAGGGCTTATAGTGCAGCAATTGTTAATCCTTCAGAGTCTTTAAGAGATGAATAGGATCAGTTAAAGTTCTTTGAAATGCCAGGTAATGTATGATCAAATTTCTTATAAAGATCATACAGTTTCAAACAGAGTATTTCTTTTGAATTCTTGATAGTTTTTGGGTTCTATAAGAAGCCTGGCATTTCATTATTATTTTGTTCAGCCTATTTAAAAAAGATCATCAAGAACTTCTTTCAAGTCTTCAAGCTTTGGATTAATGTCGAAAACATGAGAAGGTTTAAGATAATATAATTTATTTTCCTGTTTAAATAGTTTTTCACCCCCTCCTGTAATATTCAACATGATGGTGGCCTCTTTATTCAGTTTGTTTTCTTTGACAGCTTTTATCAAAGTTGCAGTAGCTATACCAGAGGCCGGATGCAGGTCAATCCCTTCCAGTTTTTCGAAAAGATCCGCGGCTTCCCTTGCCTGTTCATTGGTTGCTGTTAAAACTTCTCCTTTTGTGTCTTTGAGCGCATCATACAATCCTCCGCGTATCCCGTAAGGAGGCTTACGATTGGAGAGGACTTTAGCAATAATTGTTTCTACCTGCTTCCTGGCTTCATTGTCGTCAATCGGGAGAATGTCTCTGGATTGTGCTTTCCATGCTTCGTACAGGGGGATAAACGGTTCGTTTTGCGATACCATAAGTTTCATTTTGTGGTTTCCAAACCGTCCGTCATCAATCAGGCGTAGATTGGCTTCCCAGGCAGCGATGGCTCCGGTCCCACTACCTACTGCCTGAAAATAAAAATCCGGGATATGACCGATTTCTTCAACCGCAGACAGTAAGGTTGTTCCCATGCCATCACGGCGTGCCACATTTTTCGCTCCGCCCTCTGCAATAAATCCGTCCAGTTGGCAGGCAAGACTTGATAAATAGATCGCGTCGAAATAATCGCTGCCCGAACGGCTGGCAATCAGACGAACATTATCATTGATGGGTTGGTCAAACCAAAGGGCATCAATGTTGTCTTCAGGTACAGACAGCAATAAGGGAATGTGGTTGTCTGAACAAACCCTGGCAAATGCTCTTGCAGTATTTCCTGCCGATGCAACTACCAGTACCTTCTTTTCCTTAGAGGGTAATCGTCCGCATACCGAGTAGGCCTCTGTCTCTTTGAAAGAACAAGTCCGCATCATGGCATTTACCTTTGGCCAGTAACCACTGAAGGTGATGTATAAATTGCTTAAATTAAGATGTTTAGATAATTCTGTGCTTTTATATGTAAATGGGGCAGATGATCCTTCCAGGGTTTTGTGAATTGGCAGCCAGTCGGCATACTTATAGAGCCCCCAGGAACTGTCTTTGAAATTTATTTGTGGTTTTTTATACTTCGCACGGATCAAAGTAGGTTCAGTCTCTTCGGGAGCAGTTAACAACCATCCGCTGTCTTTGAACTGTTTACCCGTGTTCACTGATTCCAAAATATAACTTGTAGGTTGAAATGAATTGGCCATAATAAAGTTTTATTTGAACAAGCCCCAAAATTATAAAAAAGATGACAAACCGATAAGCAACCGGATGAAAATTTATGCAGAAC
>CAZWHH010000561.1:0-1716 GCA_964633615.1 uncultured Bacteroidales bacterium
TTTGTTTTGTAAAGATAAGACAATCTGTAGTGACAGATGGTCTTGGATATTTATACGTATAACTCATAAATCGGTAAGTTTTTGTATTTTATTTTGGGGTTTAATCCAGTAAGTTTTTAATTAACCGAAGCTTATGCGAGTATTTATTTGTTTCACTATTGAAGATCCCCTGATGATCTAATTTCTCTGTTTTTACAGATTCTGAGGCATGGATGATCTGTTGTGTGTTTAAAACAATTCCTGTATGGGTAATTATTCCTTCTTCGTTATCGAAAAAGGCCAGATCCCCTTCCTGCGCTTCTTCTAAAAAACTAACCGATCTGCCAGCCTTCATTTGTTCGTTACTGTCCCTGGGCAGATTATAACGGATCATTCTGTATATAATCTGTGTAAATCCTGAGCAATCTATACCCATCGGGTTTTTTCCTCCCCATAAATAAGGTGTGTGGAGATATTGCATGGACAAATTGATAATTTTTTTTCTCAGGCTCTTGTTAGTATTTATACCTTTATAATCAGCCAGGTAATATTTTACCCCGTTCATCTTAAAAGAGCCATCATCGGGAGAAAAGTTTCGCAGGATGCTTCCGCCGGGAATTGAGAAGGTCTGGCTTTTCTCATCTTTTATATGGTTGACAGGTTGCTGACATATATAAATAGATTGGTCCTCCAGGGAATTTTCATAAGTTTCCCTGAATGGGGAGAACAAGGAGGAGTTAATCCATCCTTTGTATTCATCCAGCAAATTATTTATTAAGATCCATTTTCCCTGCCTTTTGATAATTTTAAATGCTTCTCCAAACAATATTTGACTCACCATTTCACTTTTGTACGAGGGAGCTGCATAAAGCGATATGTTACCGGTATTCACAATATAAGTTTCCATGCTCTCTGTTTCTTTTGTATCAAATTTAACAATTCTGCGGTTAATTAATCTGAATTGAACAAAAAAATAAAATTTTAGTATTGTCAACTAATCATGTATTTTTTTACATTTGTTATCATAAAAATTAAATGCAATGCAGAAATATTTCTCTTTTATTAAAACCCGCTATAAAAATATTTTCACCATTTTATTTTTCTTGATAATGGTGATTATCCTTATTTTTATTCTGCCCAGGGAAGCGAAATTTAAATTTGATTTTCAGAAGAATAACCCCTGGAGATATGAAACACTCATAGCGCCTTATGATTTTCCCATTTATAAAACGCCGGATCAGATAAAAGAAGAAAAAGACAGTATATTAAAGAGTGTCAAGCCTTATTTTAGGTACGATACTACCGTATATCAAACTCAGGTCAGCAGATTCACAAATTTGTTTAATAACCGGATGGAAAAATTCATGAAGGACCAGTTTAATACCCATTCCAATTCACAAAATAACCAAAAGCAATATTTTGAAGAAACCGCCAGAGAATATTTTTCAAATGCGTTGAATCTTTTCAGCGAGGTTTATTCTCAAGGCATTATTGCTCCGTCGGAAATACAAAGTCAGTTAAATAAAGGCTCGAAGATTGTTTTAATGAAGAATAAAATGGGTCATGATATTGAATATTCAAAGTTGTATGAACCCAAAGAGGCTTATGAATACGTTGTTACCCGACTGAAAGAATACACGGACAGCACGGTTGGTTTTCAGAATTATTTATCGAAGGAAGGGAAAACTTTTTTTAATAATTTAAGTATTTATGAGTACATCAAACCCAATGTTTTTT
>CAZWHH010000562.1:0-1713 GCA_964633615.1 uncultured Bacteroidales bacterium
CCGATTCAAAAGCACAGGTTACTTTTAAGTATGATGATGATGGAACCCCTATGGGAATTGAAACGATTGTAGTATCTACTCAACACGATGAATTTATAAAACCTGTGGATAATACTGATAAAGCTCAGAGAAGGGCAGACAAAGAAATGCTGGGAAAAATCGAAACAGATGTCAGGAATATTCTGATTCCCCGTGTGAAAAATACATACCCAAAAGGAATTCAAAAGTTTTTTGATACCGATTTTCGTCTGCTGGTAAATCCAACCGGGAAGTTTGTAATTGGCGGACCACACGGAGACACAGGATTAACAGGAAGAAAAATTATCGTGGATACTTACGGTGGACGCGGTGCCCATGGCGGTGGCGCTTTCTCCGGGAAGGATTCTTCTAAAGTAGACCGCTCAGCAGCTTATGCCGCACGACATATTGCAAAAAACATGGTGGCAGCAGGTATCGCAGATGAAGTGGAGGTACAGCTAGCGTATGCTATAGGTGTGGCAGATCCGGTTGGACTGTATGTAGGGACTCATAATCCCAAAGTGGATCTTACGAATGAAGAAATTGGTGAAAAAATTGCTAAGCTATTTGATTTAAGACCAAGCGCTATAGTGAAACGTTTCGGACTGAAAAACCCGATTTTTTCTGAGACTTCTGCATATGGACATATGGGAAGAAAACCCGGTAAAAAAGTTATCTATATCAATGGACATAAAAAAGAGGTTGAAACATTCTCCTGGGAAAAACTTGATTATGTTGATGAAATTAAGAAGGAATTTAATCTGAAATAGTATAATGAACTCAAAAGGATTGTTGTTCTTAGTGAGTTATGAAGCAACGATCCTTTTTTATTAAAATCTATCGCTATGGATAAAGTTTTAGGAATAGGCAATGCACTCGTGGATATCATGACTCAACTGGAAAATGATAGTTTTCTGGATGAATACAAATTACCTAAAGGCAGTATGCAACTCGTTGACGAACCTTTTGTCAGAGATATCACAAAAGCTTCGGAGAAGTTTGAGCGATCTTTAGCCAGTGGAGGTTCTGCTGCCAATACGATACACGGACTGGCTAAATTAGGTGTTGATACTGGTTTTATCGGAAAAGTAGGAGAAGATGAAATGGGTACGTTTTTCTTTGATGACATGAAAAATAGTGCTATCAACCCACAGCTGCTTAAGAGTAAAACCACAAGCGGACGTGCTGTCGCATTGGTTTCCAAAGACTCGGAAAGAACTTTTGCTACCTTTTTAGGAGCTGCCGTGGAACTAAGTCCGGAAGACCTTAAAGAAGAGCATTTCAAAGGATATAAATATTTGCATGTAGAAGGATATCTTGTTCAGAATCATGATTTATTAATCAGGACCTCAGAACTGGCCAAAAAATTTGATATTAAGTTATCTCTGGATCTTGCCAGTTTTAATGTGGTTGAAGATAACCTGGAGTTTCTGAAAAAATATGTAAAAGATTATGTTGATATCATATTTGCCAATGAGGAAGAAGCAAAGGCATTTACCGGAAAGGAACCCAAGGAGGCCCTCAATAAACTTGCAGAACTTTGTGAAATTGCGGTGGTGAAAATTGGGAAGGATGGCTCTATGGTAAAAAGTGCTTCAAAGGAATATACCATTGAACCCATCCAGGCAAGTCCTGTGGATACTACAGGTGCCGGAGATGCTTATGCAGCAGGTTTTCTTTATGGACTGGTTCAGG
>CAZWHH010000563.1:0-1709 GCA_964633615.1 uncultured Bacteroidales bacterium
CTCTGGAAAAAAATAAAATCCTTTTTTCAGTTCCTTTGGCAAAATTTTCAGTTTTCACCTGTAGCCCGTAAAAGAGCCACCCTGGGATTGCTAATCTTTTCCATTATCCTGGTTCTTTTTCTGGGTGCCTTTATGCAATTTGGCGTTCATCCTTATGCCGATCCTTTCATTGGAATATTGCTTGTGGCTGTTATATTTTTCCTGATGGGTGCGGGATTCCTGCTTGCTTTCAAATTGCTGAACTTATTGCCAAGGTTTTACAAAAACTGGGGAATCCTTCTTTTCGGGGCACTGGTCATGTTTTTTGTTGTTCTTCTGCAACCTAAGTTTGGATTGCTTTGGGGGCTACCTCTTGCCATTATACAATCTTTCTTTTTCTCTTCTCTCTTTTACCTGTTTACAAAGAACTTCAAAAAATCAACGTGGAAAAACAAATCATGGATATTGCTGGGTGTTGTCCTGGGTTTATTTGTCAACGGATACATTGTATATTTCCTGCAGAACACCGGATATAAAGATTATCTGACTGACCTGGAGCAGGTAAAACAAAAAGAAATTGAACCGCTTCAGGCAAATAATCCGGCTGAAAAAGGGTCATTTGAAGTAAAAGAGATCACATACGGGAGTGGAAATTTCAGAAACCGTCCGGAATTTGGAGAACAGGCAGAAATAAAAACAAAAACCATTGATGGAACTGAATTTTTGAAAGGCAGTAAAGGATTCAAGATGAAGCTCAGAAAACTACTGCTTGGGTTTGACAAAGAGCATTTGCCTTTAAATGGACATGTGTGGTATCCTGAAGGCAAAGGCCCATTTCCGTTAATACTTACTGTACATGGGAATCACGGAATGGCTGAATTTTCAGATCCAGGTTACGAGTACCTGGGTGAACACCTGGCCAGCAAAGGATATATTATGGTCTCGGTTGATGAAAATTTCCTGAATGGGTCTATTGTTGGTGGTTTAAGCAATGAAAACGACTGCCGGGGATGGATGCTTCTACAGCATCTTAAAATATGGCATCAATGGAACAGAACCGACAGCAGTATGTTCTTCGGCAAAGTTGACACAACGAAAATTGCGCTGATTGGTCACTCCCGTGGAGGAGAAGCTGCGGCCATAGCGGGAAATTTTAACAGACTGCCCTATTACCCCGACAATGCTAATGTTCCTCTTGGTTTCAATTTCAATATTCAGTCTATTATAGCTATTGCACCTTCTGATGGACAATATTCTCCGGCAGGAAGACCTAATAAGCTCGAAAATGTGAACTACTTTGTTATCCAGGGAGCACACGATGCGGATGTTTCGGCCTTTATGGGTATGAGGCAGTATCACCGGGTGAAGGTAGAAAAAGATTCTCTGTTTAAAGCAAGTTTATACGTTCACCGGGCAAATCACGGACAGTTTAACAGTATATGGGGAAACACTGATTACGGCTGGCCCATGAGCCTGTTCCTGAATAAAAAGCCACTGATCGAAGAAGAAAAACAGCGAAAGATAGCAAAGGTATATTTCACAGCCTTTCTGGATGCCACAATAAAAAACAAACGGGAATACATACCAATGTTTAAGGACTACAGAAAAGCGACACATTGGTTACCGAAGGACCTTTACATTAACCGCTACGCTGATAATGATTTTATCCCTGTTTGCACCTTTGATGAGGACGTGGATGTAACAACAGGGTCCGGACCAGGAATTACAAC
>CAZWHH010000564.1:0-1709 GCA_964633615.1 uncultured Bacteroidales bacterium
CCATCAAAAACAGAAATACCCTTATTGGTACCAAACCATTTATTATTCGAAGAATCCTTAGCAACACAATTCACATTATTGGCGATCAGTCCATCAATTGCCGTGTAACTAATTGCCATGCTCTCATTAAATTTGGTAACACCCTTGTCTGTACCTACCCATATATCTTCGTTATCAACTACGATATCATGTAAATGATTGCTAATCAATCCATCATAAATTGTGTAGGTTTTCCAGCTATTGCTGTTGTGCTTAGTCAACCCATTATCAGTAGCTAACCAAAGATTTTCACAATCAGATATGGATGAGTTGATATGATTATCAGCCACCTCAGAAAAATTAATCCATTCCTCGTTATAACACTTCGATATCCCTTTATAGTAACCAACCCAAATGTTCTGTTCCTTATCTTCTGCAAGGGCTTTAAAATTATTAACCGGAAGGTTTGAATTATCCCTTGTAAAATGATGAAGGTCCTCCTCCTGATAGACTGTAACTCCTCCCCCGTTGGTTAATATCCAGGTTTTTTCTTGCCCGCTCAAAATATCTTGTATTTCATTACTTAGCAATCCATCTTCTGTATCAAAATACTCCCAGGAGTCTTCTTCATATTTTGCAGCACCCGCATTGGTTCCAAACCAAAGAGTACCCTGTCTGTTAACTGTAATCGTGTTAATCCAACCATCAGACAGCCCTTCCGGATCATCAAGTGACTGAAATTCATCTCCATCATAGACCATCACTCCCATTATAGTAGCCACATATAATTCCCCGTTAAAGTAAGCCAGATCATTGATTACATTACTGATAAGCCCGTCAGAAGTAGTATAATTATAAAATGTATTGCCATCAAAAAAACTCAGCCCCTTCGCAGTTCCAATCCATAGACTGTCTTCCCCGTTATCGAGTAAACTTTTCACATCATTCCCGACCAGGCCATCAGTTTGTGTAAATGAAACCCATTGATTATTATCAAAAACATTCAGCCCTTGAGCTGTTCCTATCCATTTCTTATTCTCATGATCCACAATTACAGTATTAATTTCATTGCAGAGCAACCCGTCTGTTTTATTATAAGTTTTTGAAACGGCTCCGTTAAAAGTACGAACGACTATACCATGATTCTGAGTTCCTGCCCAGATATAACCAGAATCAACCGCCAACGCTTTTGTGTCATTCACAAAAAAATTCTCAACCTCTGTTACCTGGCTATATCCTGTCAAACTTATTGCAAAAAACAATAGGTAGGACACCGACATATAAATTAATCTTTTCATTATATTCTGTTTTGTTTATCTTATGATACGTATTCCTATGAAATTCGCATAAGGTAGTTATACCTAATTTTCCAGATAATTTTCTTGCTATAAAAACATATATTAAGTATTTACACCCTATAAAAAGGTATAATAAGTGTTCATTTTACTTAACAACAGCTAATTAAGCTAATTATTACAAAGAGTGTTTGGCATTCAATGGTCACTCAATAGTCGCGCTGTTTTCTCTCAAGACTTTCGAATTAAACGGAAACCTCTGTTTTATCCTCAGCCTTAGCCTCATCATCAGCTTTATTCAAAAATAAACCCTGTCAATAGATAATTGTATAGTTTATGTATAGGGGAGCAAAGATTGGGAGGTCTATATTGCTTTTTTATTTTAAAATATTAATAATTTAGTGGGAAAAGATTTCGTTATTCCATAAATTTGCA
>CAZWHH010000565.1:0-822 GCA_964633615.1 uncultured Bacteroidales bacterium
CCTTAACAGACATGGGCGATGTTACATAGTCAGTTGCCATAAAAATAGCCCCTATTAATACTCCTCCTGTAAGAATATGGAATAAAGGATCTGCATATTGGGTAGGATCTGCCAGCCAGAGGATTCCTGTAAACACTCCAATTGTCGCCACAATGGATATCGGGATATGCCAGGTAATAATTCTTTTATAAAGCATGTAAAGCAATCCCAGAATTAGGGCAAAGGCGGCAATCTCTCCAAGAGAACCTCCCATGTCTCCATAAAATAATTGCATATGACTGGGTACATTATCCATGATTTTTGAAACAGGTTCTCCGTTATCTACACCTTCCTGTAAAAGTCCTAAAGGAGTAGCTCCAGTGGCTGCATCCAGATATCCGGTACCAAATCCATCTGGTTTTGGCCAGCTGGTCATCTGAACAGGAAAGGAGATTAAAAGAAAAACTCTGCCCACCAAAGCTGGATTAAAAGGATTATTCCCCAATCCACCAAAAGACATTTTACCAATACCAATTGCTACAAGGGCACCTATAATTAAAATCCACACGGGTAGATTGGTTGGTACGTTAAATGCAAGCAGTAAACCGGTAACCAGGGCAGAACCATCTGTGACAGAAGGTTCTTCCTTCATTAAGAATTTTTGTATGAGATATTCAAAAAGTAAACATGAAATAACCGATACCAATGTAACAATGATGGCTCCTATACCGAAGGTTAAAACAGACCATATTAAAGCAGGCATAAGAGCAATAACAACACCATACATCAGTTTCCTGACATTAGTATCTTTATAGACATGCGGAGATGGCGATACTGTTATTG
>CAZWHH010000565.1:832-1707 GCA_964633615.1 uncultured Bacteroidales bacterium
CATTACTTTTGCTTTCTATTTCTTATAATTTGACTTACTTTAGATTTTCCTAATCTTATATAATCTAACAGAGGCACATAAGCAGGGCAAGTATAACTACAAGAACCACATTCCATACAATCCATCACATCATCATTCTCCAGTTCTTCATAGCGCTCCTGTTCTGCCAGTTTTTTGAGAAGGTAAGGCTCCAGTCCCATAGGACAGGCGCTTACACACTGGGCACAACGGATACAATTTTTTTCTTCATAACGTTTTGCTTCCTTGTTAGGCATCACAAGTATTCCCGAAGTTCCTTTAACCACAGGCACATCTAATGATTTTATAGCTTTACCCATCATAGGTCCTCCGCTAACTATCTTTCCGGCGTCATCGGGAATTCCTCCTGCTGCTTCCAAAAGCTTTTCCACGGGGGTTCCTATCCGAACCAACATGTTAGCAGGTTTTTTTACTGTTTTTCCTGTTACCGTAACCACTCTTTCGAAGAGGGGTTTGTTCTTTTGTACTGCTTCATAAACAGCAAGGGCTGTGCCCACGTTATGAACCACAGTACCAACATCCAAAGGGAGACCACCTGAAGGCACCTCTCTGTTAATCAAAGCTTTGATCAGTTGTTTTTCACCACCCTGTGGATACTTCACCTTCAGGGGATAAACCGCTATCCCTTCTTTATCTTTAACTAATTTAGCTACATGTTCAATGGCATCAGGTTTGTTATTTTCTATGCCAATTAATGCTCTTTTTACCCCCAATGCCTTCATCAGAAGTTGTATCCCTACAACCATTTCTTCTCCTCTTTCCAGCATAATTCTGTGATCGGAAGTAAGATAAGGTTCACATTCAACACCATTAATAATTAAGGTATCGATTGATTT
>CAZWHH010000566.1:0-1705 GCA_964633615.1 uncultured Bacteroidales bacterium
CACTGTGTCCGGCTTTCGACGGATCCGTGTTCTATTCCTTGTTTGTCCGGTGGCTCATCACTCACCTCCCATTTCTCATCGCTCAGCGCTCCTATTCTCAGTGCTCAGTTCTCACTACTCATCACTCACAAATCATCGCTCACTACTTTTCACTAATACCAAAGTCAATCAAATTAAAAGTCTTTTCTCTTTCATTTTTTAACAATATTGAGTAAATTTACTCACCGAATTGAGTAATTTGTAATATATGTTTGAACGCAAAGAATTATCCATTCTAAAAAGGCGGGTAGCTGAAAGGCGTAAATTCATCCAGATTGTCATGGGGCCCCGGCAGGTAGGTAAAACTACAATGCTTAATCAGTTATATAATCAACTAAGCATTCCGGTGTTATACGAATCGGCAGATAATGTTACAACAACCCATGCCAATTGGATTGAACAAATATGGCAAACTGCACGACTTCAAAAGAAAACAAAATCAGCAAAAGACTTTTTACTCATCATCGATGAAATCCAGAAAGTGAACAATTGGAGCGAGAAGGTGAAAAAATTATGGGATGAAGATACATTCAATAAAGTCAACATAAAGATTATCCTTTCCGGTTCCTCCCGTCTTCTTTTAGAACAGGGACTAACAGAGTCATTAGCCGGCCGTTTTGAAACAATTTACATGACCCATTGGGGAATGGAAGAAATGAAGAAAGCCTTTGGCTGGAATGAAAAACAATATGCCTGGTTCGGAGGTTATCCGGGAAGCGCCGATCTAATCAACAACGAACCCCGATGGAAAAATTATATCAGGGATGCTATCATAGAGACGAGCATTTCGAAAGACATACTAATGCTTTCGCGCATTGACAAACCTGCCCTCCTCAAAAAGTTATTTGAATTAGGCTGTCAGTATTCCGGTCATATTCTCTCCTATACAAAAATGGTCGGCCAGCTCCAGGATGCCGGCAATACAACAACACTGTCGCATTACCTCAAACTGTTGCATGCAGCAGGATTGCTAAGTGGTCTGGAAAAATTTGCCCACACAGCAATAAGAAAACGATCCAGCAGCCCTAAATTCCAGGTACAAAACAACGCACTATTAAATGCTCAAAATACAAAACCGTTTGATGAAATCGTTTCAGACCCGATTGAATGGGGCAGAATAGTAGAATCTTCAATAGGCGCACATCTGTTAAATCATGCCATAAAAAATAACTATTCCCTGTTTTATTGGAGAGACAGGAATGATGAAGTGGATTTTGTATTAGAGAAAGGGGGCAAAGTCGTTGCCCTGGAGGTAAAAAGCACCTTTGCAAAAAATAAAAAGGGAATGAATGCTTTCAAACAAAAATTTAATCCGGATAAAATATATCTTATTGATAATAAATCACTGCCCTGGGATGAATTTTTAAAAATCAATCCGGATGAATTGTTTTGATTTTGAGAACCGGGAAGAGGAGCACTGAGAGTGTGGGTCCTGGGAGTGTGAGCGGTGAGTTCCTCCTTCCCTGAAGCTTCGGAGGATGAGAAATGAGTTAAAAAAAATGTATTTCCCCGTATTTTATAAATTCAAATAAAACACTAACTTTGTGAACCAATGGTATAACTATTTTAAACTATCAATTTACAATGGGCACAGATATAATTTATTATTTATATAGTGACAGCCGGACGGTTTATAACCTCCAGGAAATCGCTATGCTCATAGATG
>CAZWHH010000567.1:0-1704 GCA_964633615.1 uncultured Bacteroidales bacterium
GAATACTGGTGGTGTACTGCACAAGCTTTATCATTCCCGGGTGGTAAAGGGCCTAACCTGATTGTTGATGATGGAGGTGATGCTACATTAATGGTAACCCATGGATATGAAGCCGAAGAAAAACCTGAATTATTAGACAGAGATGCTGAAGCATGGGATGAACAAGCACTTATCCGTCGTTTAAAGCAAATCGCGAAAGATGATAAGGACAAGTGGCATCGATCTGTTAAAGAACTTTACGGTGCTTCAGAAGAAACAACCACTGGTGTACACAGACTATATCAAAGAGAACAGGAAGGTTCGTTGTTATTCCCCGCAATTAATGTGAACGATTCCGTTACAAAATCAAAGTTTGATAATAACTACGGTAACCGGGAATCGTTGATAGATGGAATCAAACGGGCAACTGATATTATGATTGCTGGTAAAACAGCTGTTGTTTGCGGTTTTGGTGGTGTAGGAAAAGGATGTGCACAAGGTTTAGCTGCTTTCGGTGCAAAAGTTGTGATTACCGAAGTTGATCCGATTTGTGCCCTTCAGGCTTCAATGGAAGGTTACGAAGTAAAAACTGTTGAAGAAATATTAGACAGAGGAGATATCTACGTGACAGCTACCGGAAATAAAGATGTAATTACGGTTGATCACATGAGAAAGATGAAAGACAAAGCAATTGTTTGTAATATCGGCCACTTTGATAATGAAATTCAGGTAGAAAAGCTTGAGGTACAGGACGATGTGGAAAGAGAAAATATTAAACCACAGGTGGATGAGTATAAATTTACAAAAGACGGCCACTCTATTATTTTATTAGCACAAGGTCGCCTGGTTAATCTGGGTTGTGCAACAGGACACCCCTCTTTCGTGATGAGTAATTCATTCGCGAACCAAGTGCTAGCCCAAATTGACCTGTGGACAAATAAACGGGAAATTAGCGTTTACAGATTGCCTAAGCATCTTGATGAAGAGGTGGCACGATCACACCTTAAGCATTTGGGTGTTTCGCTGACTAAGATGAATAAAGAACAGTCTGAATATTTAGGAGTACCCATGGAAGGGCCCTATAAGACTGATCATTACAGATATTAAAAGGAAAGGAAGCTAAGCCCGGCTGCTCCTCAGCCAGGGCTTTACCCTATTTATTAATTATTAAAAATATATTATTATGCCATATTTATTTACATCAGAGTCTGTCTCTGAAGGACATCCGGATAAAGTTGCCGATCAAATCTCGGATGCTGTTCTTGATGAATTACTAAAACAGGATCCTGAGTCAAAATGTGCCTGTGAAACTTTTGTAACTACCGGCTTATGTATTGTCGGAGGCGAAATCAAAACAGAAGCTTATGTTGATGTTCAGGAAATAGCAAGAGATGTAATCAGAAGAATAGGATATACAAAAGCTGAATACAGATTTGATGCTGATTCTTGCGGAGTTTTATCTTCTATCCATGAACAATCTCCTGATATTAACCAGGGAGTTGATCGTGAAAAAGAAGAAGAGCAGGGAGCTGGTGACCAGGGAATGATGTTTGGTTTTGCTACCAATCAGACAGAGAACTATATGCCACTGCCGGTTGACATTTCTCACCGACTGCTCAAAGAACTTGCTGATGTGAGAAGAATTGAGGGAGAAATGCCATATTTACGCCCCGATTCAAAAGCACAGGTTACTTTTAAGTATGATGATGATGGAACCCCTATGGG
>CAZWHH010000568.1:0-1703 GCA_964633615.1 uncultured Bacteroidales bacterium
TAATAAAACTAGCTCCTATTTCATTTAAAGTTTTTGTGATTTCAAAAGTAGAGGGTAGAGGATAAACCACTTCTTCAATATCTTTTTTTATCTCTTTTTTTGATATTGCTTCTTTTTCAGTTTTTGCTTTTTCTTCTTCTTTTTTTGATTGTTTGCATCCGGAAGATGCTAAAGTAAAGGCTAAAATTGTAATAGCCATAAGCCCATGATAAAGATATGATTTTGCTTTCATCGTAATTATTTTTTAGGTTTTACTTCGTTTCATATACAAGTGCCTAAATTAAGGCAATTTTATCAAAATCCCTATACATTTTCAAAAAAAATATTTAGTTGGGTCGTTAAAAAAATAGCCTTCTTGTAATTATTTTCGGAATAACACAACAAATAAGAAAAAGTTTGACAATCACCAAAAAAACAATTAACGGTTTTTCAAAGACTTCGGTAGTATATTTTAATTCAAATTATAGCCATTATTAAGTTTAAAAATTAGTAAAAACAAAAACCATGAAAAATTTAATGAAAAAATTATTATTTAGTCTTTTAGCAGGACTACTCCTTGGATCTCAGGTTTATGGGGGGAATGATAAAGATAGCAAGAAAATACCCCTGGACCCTAATGTAAAAAAAGGGCAACTGGAAAACGGTTTTACTTATTACATCAGGCACAATGAGGTGCCTAAAGAAAGGGCAGAATTCTATCTATTCGTAAATGCAGGTGCTGTACTTGAGGAGGCCAATCAGAATGGCCTGGCTCATTTTTGTGAACACATGGCATTTAATGGAACTAAGAATTTTTCAGGCAAACAGGTGTTGAATTACATGGAATCTATCGGTGTAAAATTCGGACATAATGTAAATGCTTTTACCAGCCATGATATGACTGTCTATAATCTGGCCAAAGTCCCAACAAAAAATGAAAGTGTTATAGACTCTTCCCTGCTTGTCTTAATGGACTGGGCAAATAATGTTTCTTACGAAAATGAAGAAATAGACAAGGAAAGAGGCGTCATTCATGAAGAGTGGAGAACAAGAAGAAGTCCCGATTTCAGAATGAGAACCAAATCAGGAAAAGTACTGTACAAAGGTTCAAAATATGCACAACACGATGTTATAGGCAAATTAGATGTAATCGATAATTGTAAACATGAAAGGCTGAAAAGCTTTTACAAAGATTGGTACAGGCCCGATTTACAGGCCATAGCCATTGTGGGCGACGTAAATGTAGAAGAAGTCGAAAAGAAGATCAAAGAAAAGTTTTCTTCAATGGAAATGCCGGAAAACCCTAAAGAAAGATACATTGAAGATATTCCTGATAACAAAGAACCTCTCGTAGCTGTCGTTACAGACAAAGAAGCCAGCAGAACAATGGTTCAGATATACCACAAACATGATGCAAACACAAACAAAGACCTGGAATATTATCGCGACGGTTTCAAACACCGACTTTATCGTATGATGTTCAATGACAGGATCAATGAACTTCTGCAGAAAGAAGATGCTCCTTTTATTGCTGGCGGAGCTGCAATAACTTCAATGGTTCGGTCAACAGATGCATATTACAGCTATGCCCTGGCAAAAGGTAAAAAAATAGACAAAGCCATAGAAGTTTTATTAACGGAAAATAAACGAGTAAAAGACTTTGGTTTTACAAAAACAGAACTCGAAAGAAACAAAAAAGAGTTACTCAGCAATATTGAAAAACA
>CAZWHH010000569.1:0-1701 GCA_964633615.1 uncultured Bacteroidales bacterium
TGAATGTGCTTGATTATGACTATTATTTCCGGCTGACAGATGCTTTCCTTGCAGGCGATCATAGTGAAGCCCTTCTTATCTTCAATGAAATACTTGAAAAAGGGTTCGATGCCCACCAATTCATTAATTCGCTCAGCAAACATTTTCGTAACCTATTGGTATGCAAAGACAAAGAAACGATTGAACTGTTGGAAGTAGGCGCCGGTATCAAAGAAAAATATAAAATACAATCGCAGAATACGGAATTAAATTTTCTTATACAGGCCCTGAATGTAACCAATAAGTATGATGTTAATTATAAAACAAGCATAAATCAAAGGCTTCATGTTGAATTGGCTCTTATTGAAATGTGTCGCCTGAATAACGAAGAAATAAAAAAAAAAGTAGATAATACACCGGAAGAAAAGGAGCCGATCCCAAATAAACAAAAAAATGATGCTAAAAAATCTGAGGATCAGCCAAAAGAGAAAAAAGAAGAAAAAGAAGAAATTGCCACAAACCAGAAACCTTCCAGTTTTTCAATCAACCATGCTTTAAATAATAAACAGTCTCAAAACCAAAAACCCAAAGAAACCGAAGAAGAAAAGGAAGCGGAAACGGAAACTGAATCTAAAACAACCACATCAGAAGAAAAGCGGAAAAATAACTTTAATCAGGAAGACCTGGAAAAAGCATGGAAGAATTACGCCTATTCAGTGAAAAATAAAATAAGGCTCCATAACCTTCTTATGGCTCAAAAACCTATTCTGGAGGATCATTTCACAATAAAAATCTACCTTGAAAACCCACTGCAGGGAGAAACCCTTTCTAAAAAATATTACGAGATACTTCACTTCCTTAAGAATGAACTTCATAATGATTCCCTGGATATCAATTGGGAAGTGATAAAAGAAGAAACATCAAAAAAAGATAAATTGTATACCGCTGAAGATAAATTCAGACATTTAGAGAAAAAAAACCAAAATCTGCAAAAACTTAAAAAAAATTTCAATCTCGATTTTGAATAGGGAGGCCTCCAAACCATAGTGCATGATGAGAATTCTGAATTCCTGTTAAACGAATCTTATAAAAGAAGGTCTGTTATAAAACAAGGAATAATTTCAATGAGGAAATTATTATAAAATGAATAATTATTTATAAGTTTACCCATACATGAAATTCAAAAAAATATTATTATTATGAAAAATATTGATTGGAGTAATTTACCATTTGGTTATCAGAAAACTGACTATAACGTTCGATGCTATTATCGCGACGGAAAATGGGGAGAATTAGAAATATCTTCCTCAGAATACGTTAATTTACATATGGCTTCCACCGCCTTACATTATGGTCAGCAAGCTTTCGAAGGAATGAAAGCCTACCGTGGTAAGGACGGAAAAATCAGGGTATTCAGATGGGAAGAAAATTTCAAAAGAATGCAGAATTCTGCCGATGGCATTCTCATGCAAAAAGTGCCCAAAGAAATATTTAAAGAGGCCATATTTAAAGCCGTTAAATTAAACGAAAGATGGCTCCCTCCTCATGGTACCGGAGCTGCACTGTATATTCGTCCGCTTTTAATTGGCTCAGGCGCTGAAATAGGAGTTAAACCAGCCGGGGAATATATGTTTATGGTGTTTGTCACTCCGGTTGGACCTTACTTTAAAGAAGGATTTAACCCGATTAAAATTGCTATTGTAAAAGACACAGACCGAACTG
>CAZWHH010000570.1:0-1699 GCA_964633615.1 uncultured Bacteroidales bacterium
CCTGCATTTTCCGATTTGGTATTGATTATATCTTTAGGTTTATTGTCTTCGTCCATTAGAATAAATTCAACATTTTTCAGAGAAATCGGCAGACGACCATTTTTGACCACATTAATGAGTTGTTTTTTAGATTCTTCCCTGTCATTTGGAGTAGTTAAATAAAATATTTTGATGTTGCTTCTTTTCCATTCAGGAGCTCCCATAATGATATAGCTCAGTAATATCATCAGGTTAATATTTTTCAGGTCAAACTTTTTAATCCAGAGGTGGATGCCCTGCTTAAAGTTTGGTGATTTATTGGTTCCTCCAAGAACACAAACATCATAGTTGGCTGCACGGACAAGGGAGATATTCTCTACAATTTGTTCCAGCTTGTCAGGGTTTTTCTTCTCATACTCAAACAGGATCATGTTATTCTCTAATCCTGAGATGCCTGGTAGCTGTATTATCTGGGCAATTGCTGAGGTGTATGAGGGTGAAATGATGGTATCGACATACACATGACTCGACTTGTAATATGTTTTTTCAATCAGTTTTTTTAACTCGTTCTTTGACTTCTCGTAATTTTCATTGGATAAGTAACCTGGAATATATTTAATATAGGTACCGAAGCCATATTTATGAGACAGCCAGGTTAACAGGTTGAAAGCGTTTTCCCTGTCGGATTCTATATCTGAAACACACACTACTGAGGGATGCCAGCTTATTTTTTCTTTAAACCTCTGTGTTTTTTGCAGGTAGATTTGCAAATTTCGGTTTATCTGGAAAAGGGTACTTCTGAAAATGGCTTCCAGCCCCTGTCTTTCCTTATGGTAATAGCTAATATAGAAGTAAAGCAGTATCATTAACACAATGGCTATTCCTGCATACATCGCATCTATTTTGAACATAAGGTATATTGAAAAGACGAAACCGATAAGAGACAGCAGCCAGTTTGAACGAAATGAAGGACGATAGGAGGGAGGGGCACCAAAGTGGTTGAGGAATGAGATCAGGCATAAAGATCCATAGGTGACCATAAAAAACATGGAGATGATGGAAGCAACGGCATTCACTTCTCCATAAGCCACGAACGCAAAAGCAATAATAACAGTTACTAAAGAAGCATTCACGGGTTCGTTATTTTCTTTTTTTCCTTTTGCTAAAAAACGATTGGTTGATTTTCCGGGAAAAGCCTGATCAGCACCTAATGCCTGTAATGTTCGCGGGGCCACCATAACGGAACCGAGTGCCGAGGAAATGGTCGAAGCCGCCAGTCCCAGGGGGATAATGATACTACCTCCATAAGCAATTTCGCTCATAATAAGCTGTATGTCTATCATGTCTGCAGGTCTGGCTGAATGGACCAATTTAAAAGCAATAAAAACATAGATGATCAGTCCGATAAAAGTGGCTAACAGCGTTCCTTTCGGAATGGATTTGCCGGGGTTTTTTAAATCCCCCGACAAGCCTACACCCGCTGTCATTCCTGTAAATGCGGGGAAGATTATGGCAAAGATTGTAAAAAATTCATTGTAGTTCCTGACAGGGGTCTCTGAGATACCTGCCCGGGCAGTTTCTGAATATTCAGTTTGTCCTATAAAAAACATGAAGAGCGAAAGACCCAGAATGGCAACTACAAAATACAGGGCTTTTACCCCCAGATTGGCTCCTTTTTTTAGAATTAACAGGGCGAGGATTCCCATTGCCGGCAAGCTGA
>CAZWHH010000571.1:0-1696 GCA_964633615.1 uncultured Bacteroidales bacterium
AAAGCGCTTTACTTAGGTATAACCCCGATTTAGAAATTGTTGCATTTCACCGAATAGGTGAAGTGAAATGCTAACAATTTCTTTATCGTGAGCGAGAATCGCTCAATTTGGGTTTTAGTTTCTCTTCAATGGCTTTACAAAAATAAGGCAAATCTTTAGGAACTCTTGAAGAAATATAATTGCCATCAACAACAAGAGAATCATCAACAAAAGTACCGCCCGCTTCTTCAATTTCTTCTTTAACTTCTTTATATGCAGTACTGGTACGACCTTCAAGCACTCCTGCAGTTACAAGCACCTGTGGACCATGGCAAATGCTTGCAACAGGTTTCCCTGAATTAAAAAATTCTTTTGCAAATTCAACAACAGCCTCATTCTCTCTTAATTTTGAAGGAGCTTTCCCTCCCGGGATGATCAAAGCATCAAAATACTCAACTTTAGCGTCTTCTATAGCTTTTTGAATTTTAATGGTAAAGTCACTGTTATAGGCTTTAACTTTTCCCACTTCCGGTCCGATAACCTTAATATAAGCGCCTCTGTTTGTTAAATAGCCAATTGGCATGTAAGCTTCTGCGTCCTGAAATCCTTCATCCACTAACACTGCAATTTTAGTCTTTTTCACATCCTTGCTTTTTTCCATGGATTTGTCTTTTTCCTGTTCCTGGGGTTGACAAGCGGCAAGCATAATAACTGCTCCCAAAATAATGCCGGAAACAACGTTTTTAAGTCTCATAATTTCAATTTTAAGGGTTAAAATGAATTTCTTTTTTCCACTTTTAAAATATTATACTAACTTCCAAAATACCAAAAAAATATTAGCAAGTCAACATCCTTTAAAGGTTTAAAAATTTTTAATTCATATTCAACCCAACAAAATATTTCAGTTTTCGTAGAGTTAAATAATGAAATCGGTTAACTTTAATAATAAATAAAGACCCTGGAAAAAGCAACTCATTTTTATGAACAAAAAACTTATGCTGAAAAATTATCTATACAGGATCTTCCCAATTGTTATATCCATTTCTGTTATACTTTTTCTTTTTGCAGGATGTGGCGTACGACGCTATGCAAAATTACCTCAAATTCCCAACCAACACCCGGTCCGGAAATTTGAACAACCTAAGAAATCTCAGGCAGACAGTTTAAAAGCAATATACGGGAATAATAAAAAGTTTGCAGATGAATTTATTGAACCTGCATTAATTGCATTATCCTACTTTCCGGAACTAAAGGATATAAATATTAAATTCAAATACTCGAAAGAAGCCACAACAATGGCTGCAAGACCTATTCCGCTATCAGTCTTTTCAAATCGGAAGTATGTCATACTAATCAATAATAAAAAAAATTTTGAGGGCATTCTCCTGGAGAATGTTCCATTTAATGCACAAATTGGAATTATTGGACATGAGCTAACCCACATTGTTAAATACAATAACTACAATTTCTGGGGAATTCTCGGGGCATACTTCAGATACTTCGGTAAAAACCACAAACCTTTATTTGAAAAGGAAGTTGACAGGGCAACGATTAAAAGAGGTTTAGGGTGGCAGCTCTATGACTGGGCAAAATATTCATTATCCCGGGATAATAGTGCATCAGAGGATTACATAGAATTCAAGCGCAATACCTACATGGAACCTGATGAAATAAAGGAGGTAATTTCATTTCTATCGAAATATGGGAATATCGAATA
>CAZWHH010000572.1:0-1688 GCA_964633615.1 uncultured Bacteroidales bacterium
ACATTGTTTTCAAGGTAATCTTTAACATCGCCGTTGGGAATCGTAGTCAGATAACTGGTTAACGAGAACTTGATGTTATCCATATCTCTTTCTTTTTCAAGGTATTGTCCTCCAAATTTAAATTTGTATTTGTTTTCTGCGATATTAAAGGGAATTTCTATGTCTATTTTTCCTCCAATATTTGTTTGATTCATTTTCCGGAAAAAGCGTACCGGTACGTCATTGGTTTTCATTCTCCAGTCTTCAGGATTTCCGTTATCATCGTATTCATAAAGATTTTCAAAAAATCTCATATCGGGTTCGTCCTGGGTCATTCCGGTGTATGAACCGTTCCATTTTATGATTGATTTATTCAGAGAAGGAATTACATGTTTTCCGTGAAGCTGGTAATAATTAAAACCTCTTTCGAGGTAAGCGAGGTTTCGTATGGTGTTCTGAGTAGATTCATAGTTGAAATATCCATCTTGCAAGCGGGCCAGCTTGCTTCCACTCTGGTTCTTCATTAACCGCACACCAATTTTGTTGTTGTTTGATAATTTATAGTTAAGGTTTAGCAGTCCTGCAGCAGTTACTTTTTCTTCACCCTCACTATCTTTGTCCAGAGTTTTCCATGGAGAAGGGGTGATACTCTCTTCAAACATGTTGTTTATTCCGTCATCATAATAATTGTAATCTCTTGAGTAACTTATTGCTGCATTATATCCCAGGGTTTTCCCAAAAACTTTTATCTGATCTCCTATGGAGAATTTATGACCATGATCGAGGAAAGAATAACCTTCTTGTGGTGACATAACAGGTTTAAACGACTTTGTTATTTCAGTAATGCTGTTTGGGAATTGAATTTCATCGATAATACCTAAATCTTCTTCAACCATACGATTAAGGGCTTCCCTGGCAAGATCAGGTATCGCACGGGTGCCATCGTCGTATCCAAGCCAGTCGGTTTTGCCACCCGGGTAAGTAAGGAATTTGTTGTTTAAGTTGGCTTGCGGATTATATCCAAATGAGGTTGAGAATTTGAGTGTGAATTTTGAAGGGAAGTCTTTGGTTATAATATCTACATGCCCTCCTGTTGATTCTCCGGGCATGTCCGGCGTAAAGGTTTTATTTATTGCAATGTTCTCAATAATATTGCTTGGGAAAATATCCATCTGCACAGTGTTTTTTTCAGGGTCCAATGCCGGGATGGATGATTCATTTAGTGTAATCTTTGTATAGCGGTCGCTTAAACCTCTTACATAAACATATTTTCCTCCTTCCACAGAGACCCCTGTAACTCTTTTTAAAGCCTGGGCAGCATTGCTATCACCCAGTTTTGATATCTTTTCGAAAGAGATACCATCCATGAGTCTGGCAGATTTTTTCTGCATGATCTGCATGGCATTTTCTGTTCTTTGCCTTGCTCTGGCAGTAACAACAACTTCTCCAATCTGGGTTTCTGATTTACCCAGGTTCACATTAAGGATTGTTACTTTACCAGGTTTTATATTGATGTCTTCAAATAGTTTCTTTTCGTAAGAAACGAATGAAACTCTTATTTTGTAGGTTCCCGGATTAAGAGTTAATGAGTAATTACCGTCAAAGTCTGAGATAGTACCATTTGTCGTTCCTTCTACCATTATTGTTGCACCGATTAATGTTTCTCCGGTGCCTTTGTCAATAATTTTTCCTCTTAAAGTTCCTTTTTG
>CAZWHH010000573.1:0-1685 GCA_964633615.1 uncultured Bacteroidales bacterium
GACCTTAAAAATAATCAGGAGGTAATAATGGAAGAACAAAAGATGGAACAAATACTCAAAATAATGGAGCAATTTGAAAAGACCTCCATAAATACGTTAAAATATACAAATGAAGGCGAAGAAATTTTATTAACTAAAAACAAAAACGGAGAACATACTTCATTATCCCTGAAGAAGGAAGATGTTAAGACTAAAGATGAGGATTCTCAAGAAAAGTCATCCAATGAGGATACCCTTGAGGTAAGTTCATCAGAAAAAGAAAAAAAAGCTGTAAAAGAGCAGGAAGAGTCTTTGGTACAAGTAGAATCTCCGATAATCGGAACATATTATAGCTCCCCTGCACCGGGCAAACCCGCGTATGTAAAAAAAGGGGACTACGTAAACAAAGGAGATGTCCTTTGCATTGTGGAGGCTATGAAAGTAATGAATAAAATTGAATCAGAAATAAGTGGTGAAATCATGGAAGTCTGCAGTGAAGACGGGCAACCTGTTGAATATGGCACCTGCCTGTTCAAAATAAAACCTCAATAATCACAATTTTTAAATTTATTGTTTCATCTAATTAAACAGACCTGAATGTTTAGTAAAATTCTTATTGCCAACAGAGGAGAAATAGCAGTACGGATTATTCGTGCCTGTAAAGAATTGGGAATTGATACAGTGGCTGTCTATTCCACCGCGGATAAAGATTCATTACATGTACAAATGGCTGATGAAGCTGTTTGTATAGGTCCGGCCAAAGCTCAGCAAAGTTATCTCAACATAAATAACATTTTATCTGCCGCAGTTCAAAAAGAGGTGGAAGCGATTCATCCGGGCTATGGTTTTCTGGCTGAAAATCAAGATTTTGCTCACATGTGTGAAGAAATTGGAGCAAAATTTATAGGACCCTCTGCCGACAGCATTTCAAAACTTGGGAATAAATCCCTCGCCAAGAAATTAATGTCCAAGCAAGGTGTGCCAGTAATTCCAGGCCCAAATGAAGGCTTCACGGAAGCTGAAAAGGCCCTGAAAGAAGCAAAACGAATCGGTTTTCCGGTTGTTTTGAAGGCGGTATCGGGTGGAGGTGGTCGTGGAATACGTATGATCTGGAATGCGGAAAAGTTCATACAAACCTTTGAAGAAGCATCTCATGAAGCAGATATTTCCTTTGATGATCCAAAGCTTTACCTAGAGAAATATTTAGAAAATCCAAAACACATAGAAATCCAGATAATAGCAGATGAGCATGGAAATTGCATCCATTTAGGGGAACGCGATTGTTCAGCCCAGCGAAGAAAACAAAAAGTACTCGAGGAAACCCCCTCTCCGGTAATCACAAAAGAAAAAAGAAATTACATAGGCAACAAGGTAACCCATGCCCTGAAAAAATTAGGATATACTAATGCAGGAACAGTTGAATTTCTCTATGAAAACGAACAATTTTATTTCATGGAGATGAATACCAGGATTCAGGTAGAACATCCCATTACTGAAATTACAACTTCCACTGATCTCATTAAAGAACAGATCAGGGTTGCGGCGGGAGAACCCTTAA
The DNA here is from genome assembly GCA_964633615.1 of uncultured Bacteroidales bacterium. Classification (GTDB taxonomy): domain Bacteria; phylum Bacteroidota; class Bacteroidia; order Bacteroidales; family UBA12077; genus JAGXLC01. Next base: position 1,538 of record CAZWHH010000573.1, read on the forward strand.
GCAAAAAACAATCCGAAATTTCCTGGAATTATCATGCCATTGAGTGTCGAATAAATGCAGAAGATCCTGCTAAAAATTTCATGCCGTTTGCCGGAAAAATCAACAATATACTATTCCCAACCGGCCCCGGCATCCGTATTGATTCAGG
>CAZWHH010000574.1:0-1685 GCA_964633615.1 uncultured Bacteroidales bacterium
TCTACAATTGCATTGGTTGGACATTCCTCAACACATTTTCTACAAAGTTTACACTTTACGGGGTCAATATAGGCCAGGTTGTTTTCCATGGTAATGGCGTCAAACGGACAGACCTTTACGCATTTTCCACAGCCAATACATGCCACTTTACAAGCTTTCTTGGCCGGGCCACCTTTATCCTGGTTGACACATGAGACATAAATTTTCCTGTCTTTTTTGTTCTTTTTACGAAGCTCGATAATGTCATTAGGACAGACTTCAACACAGGCACCGCATGCAGTACAGTTGTCATCCACCACATAAGGCAGTCCGGTATTTTCATCCATAAAAATTGCTTCAAAATCACAAGCATCCACACAATCGCCCTGTCCAAGACAACCATAATGGCATCCTGTTTCACCACCATAGAGCGATGCTTCAATTTCACAAGTAGCGGGCCCGTCATAAAAATTAGTACGGGGCCGTTTTTCAAAGGATCCTGAACACCTGACTACTGCAACCTGTGCTTCTTTTTCCTCCACTGTTTTGCCAAGTATTTCCGCAACCTTAGCCATTGTCTCATTGCCCCCTACAGGACAATAAAATTCAGAAATGTCTTCTGCCTTAACCAAAGCTTCTGCAAATCCACGACAACCAGGATATCCACAACCTCCACAATTAGCTGCGGGGAGTGCTTCCTCTACTTCGTCGATGCGGGGGTCTTCATAGACCTTAAACTTTTGTGCCACCACATACAATATAATGGCCGCAATGGCCCCTAAAAGACTTAACGAAATAATCGTATATAAAACTGTTTCTGTCATACGAGTTTATTTATCAATTTTTTGTATGGTAAATGAAAAAACTTTCTTAATTCTGTCCTTAAGAAAAAATAAGGCTATATAATAAGGTATTAAAAAAGCCAATGCCCCAACACCCGCAACTACTTCATTATCAACAAAGGAGGATAGCGCCACCAATCCGGTTAAAACAATCAGCAAAGGAACAACATATCCCCAGAGAAGCGCCTTAAACCCTAAAGATTGCTGTAATATTACCCTTACTTCTTCGCCTAATTTAAATCTACCCGTTTGGTCAATTACCTCAACTTCTTTATTCTCCATGTCTGAGGCTGTGCACACGCCTTTCGCATGACAACTGGCGCAGGCACTCATGCTTAAAAAATGGACTTTTACACGGTCCCCTTCTATTGAATCAATTTTACCTTTATGTTCAATGATATTCTTTGCCATCGATTAAACCACTCTTAAATAAGGCTACAAATATAAATATGTTTATCAATTATCAGATGCTATATATCATTTTTGAGAAATTGGTTTCTTATTTATAAGGATTTTAAATTATTCTGCAAAACAAAAATGGAGGTACACCATTGGTATACCCCCATAACAACAAAAACTGGTAAAGCCATTAATTCAAAACATATAACCAAATCGCTTATGAGATTTTTTCGAAAATCTGGCTTTTCGCATCAACGGCTTTAACAGGTAAACAACAAAACAAATACAGAATTAGTTGAAACCCTATATTTATATATAAGTACTATAACTCTCAACAAATTATTTTTTGAAAAGTTTAAGAAACTGTATTGATTTTTCTTACTTTAACAAAATAGTTTTATGTGATTACTAGGAGGCTGTCTAAAAAGACCAAAAAGTCTTAAATTTTTTAAAAGAGGTTGTAAT
>CAZWHH010000575.1:0-1683 GCA_964633615.1 uncultured Bacteroidales bacterium
CAATTGGAAACCTGACAGAAACCCTTTGGTGGGCGCTCCTGTTTGTTTTCATCGTGGTCTTTTTATTTCTCAGACAATGGCGCAATAGTGTAATTGTCTTTTTAACCATACCCTTCTCACTTATAATTGCTTTTATTGTAATGTTTGTGGCTGGTTATACAATCAATATTTTTTCTCTGATGGCCCTTGTCATTGCAATCGGAATGGTAGTGGATAACGCAATTGTGGTTCTGGAAAATATTAACCAGCACATTGAAAAAGGAGCAAGACCAAAGCAGGCTTCTGTATTTGGTGCAAGTGAAATGGGAATGGCCATTACAGCTTCCACAGCAACAACATTAATGGTTTTCATTCCCATGATATTTGTGGGAGGTGTTGTAGGCCTTTTATTTAAGCAGTTGGCAGTACTTACTTCGGTAACAATGATTGCTTCCCTTATCACATCACTTTCTCTTACTCCTGCAGCAACTTCAAAAATGCTCAAAGGAATAAGAACAAGAAAAAGTAACTTCAAAAAAAGCAAATTTTTTCAATGGAGTGAAAATATTTTCAAAAAAATTGAAAATGTATATATCAAATCCCTCAGATGGGCAGTTACTCACAAGACAGCAACCATAATCACAGCAGTGCTGATATTTGCTGTTTCCTTATACTTTGGCAAAAGACTGGGAACTGATTATATTCCGGAATTCGATGCCGGAGATATTGTTGTTGTAATTAAGACTGAAGTCGGATCAAGCGCCGAAGAAACCGACAAAGCAGCCCAAGAAGTAATGCAAATTGTGAAAGAAGAAGTGCCTGAGCTGGTTCCCGGAACTCTTGCTTCTATAAGTGGACAAACCGAAGAAGGAACACTCACCTCGGTTGGATTCGAGGAAGGCAAAAACGTATCTACAATTCTGGCTCACCTTAAATTACCAGGCAATAGAGACCGCACGGCCAAAGAGGTTGGAGCGGCACTCAGAAAAAAAATAGATGATATTCCGGAAGTCGAAGATTTTCATATCACTGCAGGAAGCATTATCTCTGAAGCGGTTACCGGGAACGTAAAACCTATTGAAGTGGAAATAACCGGCAGCAATTATGAAGAGATCAACAGCATTGCCAGAAACCTTGAAGCAAAAATGAAAAATATTCAGGGTCTCACAGATATTAACTCAACCATAGATGAAGGTAAGATTGAAATACAGGTAATGATAGATAAACAAAAAGCTTCTGACCTTGGATTAAATACTGCAATGATCGGAAAACAAATCAGAAGCAGCATCTATGGTGCTGATGCAGGCGAGCTTACCCAGGCTGGCAATGATTACAACATCAATATAAGATATGCTCCGGAATACAGAAATAAAATAGAAGAAATAAAAAATATTAGTGTAACCAACCTCAAAGGAGAACAGGTTCCTGTAAGTGCCTTTGCTACAGTAAAACAGGGCACAGGAGCCCAGGAAATCAACCGGAAAACCCAGCAAAGGATTGTAAAGGTTACAGCGAATCTCAGAGAAATTTCCCTTGGAAGAGCTGCTAATAAAGTTCAATCCGAAATTGAAGGAATGAACATGCCTTCAGGTGTGGATGTCAAGGTAGCAGGTCAGGTTACAAAGCAAGGTGAATCATTTGGTGACCTGTACCTGATTCTTTCTATAGGTATTATCCTGGTTTACATGGTTATGGCAGCCCAGT
>CAZWHH010000576.1:0-1678 GCA_964633615.1 uncultured Bacteroidales bacterium
TATATTGATTTTCAGATAATTATACAGGTGTTGCAAAAAAGTGCGGAAAACAGGAGATGCCCTACCACCACCATAAATGGCGGCGTAATTCATTTTTTCCTTACATCAAAATCAGGTTAACAAATAGTCATTCATCAAACTGAAATCAGCAGAAGGTCGATAGAAACAGATAAAAATTGCCTTTAATAAGGATATAACTAAACCGGGGAACGAGAACAATAAATTATGGTTATCCTTTTTGCTCGCAGAATTTATATTTTCTTTAATTATCAATTTTATTTATTATCTCTTTGGCTTTTTCGGAATAAAACATGTCTTCCTTATCAATCATTCGGAGTATGCCTAAAGCTTTCTTTTCTTTTTCCATTTTCAGATAAAGCAAAGAAAGGTACCAATAAACCTGGTCTTTTACCAGTAACTCTTCTTCTTTCAATAGATCCAGCAAGACCATTTCGGCTTCCTTGCCTTTATCAAGCTCGAGTTTTACTATAGCATAATATAATTTAAAAATATGTTTGTCCGGTTGTTTTTTGATCAAATACTCAAACTCTTCCTCTGCTCCTGTCCAGTTTTCATTTTCATAAAACCGGGCTGCTGATTGCCTATGTTTGCCATCATCCGCAGCACGAGTATTTATTATTAAAGGATAAGGTTCATAATAATTATCAAAAATATCACCTTCCTTTTCAGGGGTATCCGGTATGATAATAATCACGAGCAATATTAATGCCAGTATAGAAGCCGCTAAAGGTGCAACCTTCTTCATGCTGTATTTCTTTTTCCGGTGAATTGCTTTTTTATCCATTACGCCTTTTACCTTATCTCTGAAATCCATTACCTCATCTTCTTTCAAAGAGTTTCTCAAATCTTCTAAAAACTCTTTCCTTTTTTTCAACTCCTCGTTTTTCTCTAATTGCCTTTCAAACCAGGATTTTCCCTCCGCAGATAAATCTCCTTCCAGATACTTGCTGATATACTCGTCACTTATCTTCTTCATAATACCTTTTATACCGTTTATCTTTTTTAATAGTTTCAATTAAATAATCTTTACACACCTTTTTTCTGTTTTTTACATACTGAACACTTTTATATCCTAATTTTTGGGCTATTTCTTTCATCGGGACTTTTTTCATGAACAAACTGAGAATTTTCTGGCAATCCTTCTTCAGCTTTTTAAAATTCTCCTGATATATACGGAATTTATCGTGCATCTCATACTCATCTATCAGTCCATCCGGGATGTTTTCAAAATGCATGTATTCAGCCATCCTCTCAATATCTTTATTCCTTTTCTCCAACTCCTTAATCCATATATACCAGCAAATTGAGTATAAATAAGTCTTAAAAGAAGATTTCAACTCAAGTTCCTTATTAAGTGCTTTCCTGAAAATAATAACCAGAGCTTCCTGAAAAACATCTTTGGCATCCTGGTCATTTCCATTGTTTTTTAAAATCAGAGAACGTATCATTGTAAAATATTCATTATAAGTATATTCCACTACTGCAGTACTCTTCTGGCAAATACCTTCCACTATCTCAAGATCAGAATATTTTTTCAATGTTCTCCGGTTTTGGCTGGAGAGTAAATAAAATAAAAAAAATCAAGAAGCCAAAATTTAAAGTTGGTTCATGCCTGAAAGGCTGATTTAGGTTAGCCCGGGGCAACGCCCTGGGAATA
>CAZWHH010000577.1:0-1674 GCA_964633615.1 uncultured Bacteroidales bacterium
TTATCATAATCATTCTTTTTTGTTTGTATCTTTACCTTCTACAAGAGGGACAAAAATAAAGCTTCCGTGCGATGTTCTCTTAATGTCTGTTTCACTTATCTTTTCCACCAACATCATTTCCTGACCACTCATCCCTCCAAGTGGAATAACCATCTTACCTCCCACTTTCAATTGATCAACTAAAGTCTGTGGTATTTCTTTTGCCCCTGCAGTAACTAAAATCTTGTCATAAGGAGCGTAAGTAGGTTTCCCTTTATAACCATCTCCATAGAATAAATAGGGTTGGTATCCCATTTTATTCAGCAGGGTTTTAGCTTTCAGATATAATTCCCTGTATCTTTCTATAGAGTATAGCTTAGTCCCCATCTCGAGAAGAATTGCAGCCTGATAGCCAGAACCCGTTCCTATCTCAAGAACTTTTTCATGTTTTTTTGGATCTAATAGTTCGGTTTGAAAAGCCACAGTATAAGGCTGCGATATGGTTTGGTTGTTTCCTATTGGGAAAGCCTGATCTTTATAAGCAAATTTCACAAATCCACTCTCCATAAAAAAATGTCTGGGTACCGTTTCAATTGCCCTGATCACTTCTTCATTCTGAATTCCTTTCCTTCTCACCTCATCCGCTAGTTTTTTCCTTAAACCCTTATGCTTATACGTATCTTCCATATTTAATTTTTCTTTTTACAAAGATAAAAGGAACTAACGGGTAAAAAAAGCAGTGTTAAAAAATAATTAGAAATTGGCTTATCAACATAATCAGTTGATAACTTAAACAATATTAAGAGATAATAAAGTAAAAATTAAATTATGTTTGTAAAAAAGCAATTATGAAGATCGGTTTCATCGGATATAATAAAAATATTAAAAGAATCATTGACCAGATTAATAAATCAAGGAATTTGTCCCTGTCAGGAATCTATTCTTTAGAAAATGATCAAAACAAATCAGTCACTCTAAACCAACAAGAGATTACCAGTCAATCAGATATTATATATATAAGTGAGGAAGAAACAGAATTCAGCCTTTGCCGCCATGCGCTGAAGGCATCAAAACATCTGTTTTTTGAATCTCCTTTCATCTTTTCTATTAGTGAATTCAGGGAATTATTTGAATTGGCCAAAGAGAGCGATTCTTTAATTCATTTTAACCAATATTTTCTCAATCAACCCATTCATAAAAAAATTGCAAAATTATCACCGGGTATAATGAATTGTCAAATATCTTCTCCGACTGAAAAAAATGAAAAGAAGGAACAAAAACATTACATCTTTCAACTGATATCTATTATCCAAAACATTAAAAAAACAGGAATAAGGAAGATAAGCGCTCACCCGGATTCCGACAAAAAAGATCAATATATGCTTCTTTTAATACAATTTGATAATGGACTGGCAGTAAGCACGGTAATCAACAGCATTTGCAAAGAGAATGAATTCCGGATCCAGGCATTACAGCAAAATCAACATCATAAAATTGATTTATTAAAACATGAGATTATTACTCACCAATTAAAAGTCAAACAAAACCAAACAGAAATCAATAAACAGCAATTTAAATCCAAAGAAAATTTGTTCTTCGAGGAAATCAAACACTTTCTTACCCTGATCTCCTCAAAAGATGAGAAACCAGTGACCATAAAAGAAAAGAGTGAAGAAATTATGGAACTGACTCATA
>CAZWHH010000578.1:0-1670 GCA_964633615.1 uncultured Bacteroidales bacterium
TGCGAAAGAATGTGCTGTAGTAACTCACTACAGGCTAAAGAATGATGAAGAAACAAATGAGATCGTAGTAGATAAAAATGCCAGGCTGGAAGAAGAACTTATTGTCAGACCCACCTCTGAAACAATAATTTGGAACACGTACAAAGGCTGGATTCAGTCGTACAGAGACCTGCCTATTCTGGTAAACCAATGGGCCAACATCGTAAGATGGGAAATGCGCACAAGACTTTTCCTGAGAACAGCAGAATTCCTCTGGCAGGAAGGTCATACTGCCCATGCTACCAAAGAAGAAGCAATAGAAGAAACCAAACGCATGATCGATGTGTATGTGAATTTTGCTGAAAACTATATGGCATTGCCGGTAATAAAAGGCCTGAAAACCGATTCTGAAAGATTTGCAGGAGCTGTACAGACCTACACGATCGAGGCCATGATGCAGGATAGAAAAGCACTTCAATCAGGTACATCTCACTTCTTAGGACAAAATTTTGCCAAAGCTTTTGATGTAAAATTTACGGATAAAAATGGCAAAATGGACTATGTGTGGGCCACTTCATGGGGCGTTTCAACAAGACTTATGGGGGCACTTATCATGGCGCATTCCGATGACAATGGACTTGTACTTCCTCCCAAAATAGCGCCAACACAAGTCGTTATTGTTCCTATCTACAAAAAAAATGAGCAAATTGAACAAATATCCCAAAAGGCCAATGAAATTAAAGAAAAGCTGGAAAGTAAAGGTCTCACGGTTAAATATGACGACCGGGATACTCAAAAGCCCGGCTGGAAATTTGCCGAATATGAAATGAAAGGAGTTCCGGTTCGGCTGGCTATTGGCCCAAGAGATTTAGAAAACGGAACAATTGAAGTGGCAAGAAGAGATACCCTGGAAAAAGAGGTAATCAACCTTGATCAGGTAATTGAGCGGGTAATTAACCTGATGGATGAAATTCAACAAAATATTTACCAAAAAGCCAAGACCTTCAGGAAAGAAAATACACACAGCGCAGATAGTTACGAAGAATTTAAAAAAATCCTTGAAGAAAAAGGAGGTTTTGTTGAGGCACACTGGGACGGAACAGAAGAAACAGAAATGAAAATTAAGGAAGATACTAAAGCTACCATTCGTTGCATACCAGTAGAGGGTAAAAAAGAAGAAGGGAAATGTATGGTAACAGGGAAACCTTCGAAACAAAAAGTAATCTTTGCAAAAGCTTATTAAAGATCACTAAAATAAATTCCACCGAAAAGAATGGGTTTCAAATTCAAGTCAGATTATGTGAGCGAATAATTATTCTTTTTTTTCTTTTCAAGCATCACAATATTTTTCTTTTCGTCTTTTTAATAAACGTTCATTTTCGAACAATTCTGTTCTAAACCGGTCGCTTATCGCAACAGACTTGTTTTTGTAAAATACTGACATACAATATTTTAATCATTTGGCACAATTTATGATATCAACAATATAAACTTAAAACCCATGAAAATAGATCTAAAACCAAACGAAGTTGTAGTAAAAGCTAGTGATTCTCAGCATCTTAACTCTAATGAATCCGTTGGTGGCAAACTAATTCTAACCAATCAACGAGTATATTTCAAAAGTGAAGAAAGAAACGAATACAACATGGAGATTATGCCTAAGGAGATTGAAGAGATTATATATTTCAAAA
>CAZWHH010000579.1:0-1656 GCA_964633615.1 uncultured Bacteroidales bacterium
GGAATGATGGTTTTTCTGTAATTAAACAAACCAACAAATTAATGATTCCCCAGGGTAAAATGGAACAGCCAGCGGACCAGGTGGTGGATATTGCAGAAGACAAACAAAAAAATACATGGATAGTGACTCAAAATAAAGGGATATACAGAATTCCTCCTTTTGAAAATTTTTCTAAAGATCTGCCTGTTCAACATTATCCCGCAAATAAATTATGCCCGAATAAAGATATCAACTGGATCAAATGTTATTCTACATCAAATGAAATATTATTTTCCACCTCCGCTGGATTATTCAAATACGAACATAAATCTGATTCTTTTAAAAGGTACGCTCTAACAGCAGATCCTGTTTACGATGACAATCAATGGATATTTCCTGTGGCAGAAGATAATAGTGGAAATTTATGGTTTAACATCGTTTCAAGAACAAAAAAACAAAATGAAATCATAGTAAGATTTTCTGAGAAAGGTAAAACCTCACAAATAAAATTGCCCATCAGCAGATTAGAAAATTTCCATGTACGGTCAATTCATACAAAAAATAACAATACTATATGGTTTGGAGGTACAGATGGTTTGGTTTGTTTCGACTTGAATAAATTTGTCCCGAAAAACCTTAACTATGAATTATTACTTCACAAAATAACACTAAAAGAGGATTCGGTGGTTGAATATAATTATTGGGTTCCCGGTACAGCTCAAAAAGAAGACCCTGAATTTTCTTATAAACTAAATGACATTCACTTTGAATACACTGCCACCAATTATTTCAGTGAAAATCAAGTTTCATACAAAACCAAATTAATAGGATATGACAATAACTGGTCAGACTGGCACAATAAAAATTACAAGGAATACACCAATTTAAGTGAAGGAAATTATATCTTTCTGGTAAAAGCAAAAGATATTTATGATAATGAATCCCGTACTCTTCGGTATGTTTTTTCAATTAAGCCTCCCTTTTACAGGAGTTTCTGGGCCTATTTATTTTATCTGATCTTCTTAGGCTTAATGCTCTTATTAATTTTTAAATGGCGGGCCTATTATTTTGCAAAAGAAAAATTTAAACTGGAAAATATTATACAGGAAAGAACTGAAGAACTCCTTCTCCAAAAAGAAAAAGCTGACAACTTACTAAATCAACTTCTGCCCAAAGAGACAGCAAACGAATTGAAATCAGGTAAAAAACCCGGCCCGTACCATTTTAACATGGCAACTGTCTTGTTTGGTGATATTCAGGGGTTTACTTCAATCACAGAAAAAATGGAAATCTCTTCCCTTATCAATAAACTCGACGAGTTTTTTCTTGAATTCGACAACATTGTTGAAAAATATAACATTGAAAAAATAAAAACCATGGGTGATGCATACATGTGTGCCGGAGGAATTCCCGTGGAAAATAATACAAATCCTGTTGAAGTAGTATTGGCAGCCATGGAAATGCAGCATTATATGAAGCAGCTGGATCATTCAGATAATAAAAACTGGGGTTTAAGAATTGGCATAGATACAGGAGAAGTAACTGCCGGTGTGATCGGAAAAAGTAAAGCTACTTATGATATCTGGGGAAAGACTGTTAATCTGGCCAGCAGAATAGAATCGGCCGGAGTAGCAGGAAAAATAAATATTTCAGGAAATACTTATGAAGTGATTAAAG
>CAZWHH010000580.1:0-1655 GCA_964633615.1 uncultured Bacteroidales bacterium
CAGTCAGGCTGTAGAAATTAACAACACTTTGTATATTTCCGGACAATTACCAATTAATGCAGAAACCCAGGAAATGCCGGATAAAATTTCTGACCAGGCTGAAGTGGTTATGAAGAATATTGGAATCATTCTGGAAGAGGCTGGTTATAACTATCAGCAGGTGATTAAATCCACAATTTTTCTTGCTGATATAAATGATTTCCAGGAAATGAACGAAATCTACGGGAAATACTACAAAGAAAACCCACCCGCACGTTCAGCTTTTCAGGTAGCCAATTTACCCAAAGGGGCAAAGATTGAAATTGAAACAATAGCTGCCAAATAGAGAAAAAATACTTTTTTAACAGAAAAGAGCCTGAATCATCTCAGAAAGAATTTTCAAAAGTGTTCTGAGATGATTCAGGCTTTTTTTATTAAATGGGTTTGTACTCCCCTTTGCTTACTCCACATACCGGACAGGTCCAATCATCAGGGATGTGTTCGAATTCAGTTCCCGGTTCAACTCCTGCTTTAGGGTCTCCTTCCTTTGGATCATAAACATGACCACATACTGTACATTTATACTTCTTCATTGTAATATAAGATTAAAAGTTCAACAAAACTAATTTTTTTCATGATTATTGCTTTAGGTTTTAATAAATAGGCTTATAAAAATAAGAAAAAGATATGAAAAATTTTATGGCGCTGAAATTTTGTCCCTGCTGATATTTTTTATACTTTGCTAAACAGACGAATATCGCACCATGGAAAAATTTGATTTCACCCAAATACTGTATAAAAAGGATAATAAGGAACTGATTGATCTGAAGGAGTTCTCTCTTCAACCCCTTTTTCATTTTCAACATAAAAAAATGAAGAATTATGCTGTTTTTTCTTCCCGTATAAAAAATATTCTTGAGCATCTGAGGAGAATGAAAGCTTCCTTCACTATTCCTTTACTCATAACAGGTGATACCGGGGTTGGAAAAGAGATGATTGCTGAATTTATGCATTATGAAGTAGATCAATCAGAAGGCCCTTATATAGCAATTAATTGTTCCAACATTAATAAGGAACTCTTTGAAACGGAATTATTCGGATATGTAAAAGGGGCTTTTACAGGTGCTCATCCCGAGGGATGGGAAGGATACATTAAACAGGCCCAAAAAGGGACGCTTTTTATGGATGAAATCTCAGATATAAACAAAGAGATTCAGTCAAAACTTTTAAGAGTTCTTGAAACAGGAGAATATTACAAAATTGGAGGTCAGACGAAACTTAAAATTAATTCCCGGCTTATTTTTGCTACAAATATAAATTTGGAGAAAATGGTTGAAAACGGTGACTTTAGAGAAGATTTATTTTACAGACTCAATATTGTAAAAGCAGATATCCCTCCTCTTGCGAAAAGAAAAGAAGAGATTATTCCTTTGGTCTTGTTTTTTATCAGCCAACTCAACAATAAATTCAATAAATCAATTCGCTATATAGAAACCATAGTACTTAAACTCCTTTATTCCTATAATTGGCCTGGAAATATCAGAGAATTAAAAAATTTCCTCACACAGATAATGATCTTTGCTGACGGCGATTGTATAAAATACGAACATCTTCAAAAGAAAGATGAACTAGACAGGAGCTACACCCAAATGCAAAAGTTACCTGAAAACAAGATA
>CAZWHH010000581.1:0-1653 GCA_964633615.1 uncultured Bacteroidales bacterium
CGAAACTATTCTAGAATTTAAGTCTAAGAAAGTATCTATTATATATTCTTCACCATTCAAGTATTCTTGGACAATTAAATTGGGTGTCTTGTTCAAATGACTTCTCAATTGATTATAATCATCTTTATCTGCATTAAGTCCATTACTAAATAAACAAAATTCTTTAAGTGGTATCAAATCCCATTCTTCCGGAATTACCCCAACCTCTGTCTGTTTGTATCCTGCTGGTACATCCTTTTTATTCGTTTTGGCATCTACTATTTCAGTTTCCCTACTCATTCCACCCCCATCTTTTTCAAATGTTCGTCCACTTTGCTGCTGTATTCGTTAACGGACTGTTCTAAATCCGGCAGGGGCTCAGCATAGCGTTCATGCAGCGTCATGATGCGTGTGGCCAGTTGTTGGGTGAGCGCTGAAACTTCCGCCTCAATGCCCTTTTCAATGGCCCCGTACCACTTATTGTTCACCACCAGCGTTTTGATATCTGGCTCGGTTAGCTCAAAATATTTTTCCAGGACTTTTTTATTCAGTTTTTTCTGTTTTTCATTTAAGGCTGATTTGGCTTTGCTCTCATTTTCTATCAGTGTAAGCCCATGATTCAGTGCATTGTATTCATCCTCAAATTCTTCTGACCAGGATTCCTTTATTTTTTTCAACCGATCCTGCACCGCTCCTTTGGTTACATTTCCTTTATCATTCACCACATCTTCCAGCAAGCCTTCTTCTTCGGTATGTTCTTCCTTGTATTCGTTTAATTCCCGGAAAGCTTCTTCATGTTCTGCTTGTAACTTTTCCAGCTTTTGTTTTTCTTCAGGGAAATAATGATCGATGATCAAGTCCGGCGGTACCAGGTCGGTTTTGTATTTTTTGTTGCCCACAGTTAGATCAGCCGCCTCTTTAATCTTGCGTTCCTTATCCTGAATAATGCCACGGGGCATGGCTGCATCCTGCCAGCCTTCGGCAGCAATCAGGTACACATCATCCTGCATGACCTCGGCCCAGTAATCCATCAGTTGCTGGTACACATCGTATGGGTCAATTAATGATATATTGGAAAAGCGATGAAGCAGGTCTTCTGAAAGGGTTTGAATGACTTGTCTTGGAATTGCCCTTTTTTCAAGGTTCCATAGAAAAGACTGATGAGCTTTAAACCATTCATTGAGAATATCCCATATCTCATCAGCGTATGTTTTAAATTCCGGGTTTTCATGGATGGCTGGTTTTATTTCTTCCGGCTGCACGTTCAGTTCAAGATATTCATCTCTTGAGTTCTCCCTGAATAGCATTTCTCTCATGGAGGGAAAGACATCCCAGTAATTTTGAAGCTCATCCACATCCTTTTCAGGAATTCCACCATGCAGATGTGCGTGCAGATCATGTTGGTCTTCGGGTTCGCTGGAGTCGATGTAACGCGGAATGTTCAAATTGTAATCATTGGCGGGGTCTTTTATTTCACTGATGGGTACGAAGCGGGAATAACCTTCCAGCTCTGTTCTCTTATTGAACACATCGACCATCTTATGAATATCCATGGAGCGCAACCGGTTTTTGTTGCCGTCCTTGATATACCCTTTGGAAGCATCGATCATAAAAATGCCTTCCCTGTTTTTGGCAGTTTCTTTATCAATGACAATGATGCATGCAGGAATACCG
>CAZWHH010000582.1:0-1637 GCA_964633615.1 uncultured Bacteroidales bacterium
CGGATCTTTAGTGATAATATTCACTGTACCGGCAATAGCAGAGCCTCCAAAAAGGGCTGAACCTCCTCCCCGAATCACTTCAACTCTTTCAATTAAGCTGACCGGGATTTGTTCTATCCCGTAAATACTTGCCAAACTACTGAAAATCGGTTTACTATTAATTAATATCTGGGTATATTCTCCTTTAAGTCCATTCATTCGTAGCTGAGTAACACCACAATTCTGACAGCTATTCTCTGTTCTTAACCCCGGTGTAAAATTCAAACTCTCCACAATAGAAGCAGATTCTGTCTGCTTAAACATAGCCGGAGTCAGGCTATTAATGATTACCGGTGTCTCAGACCGGTCTTTTTTATTCTTATTACCCGATACAACAGCCCCTTCTATTTCAAATATATCCTCTTCGATCAAAATCTTAATGTGACGTACCTCACCTTCTTTCAGAGAAACCTCTCTTTCTACAGGTTTATAACCTATACCCTGGACACGAATTATATAATCACCAGGATGAAGGCCCTCCAGGACAAATTCTCCTTCAGCATCAGTAGAAGTTCCTATAGTGGTTCCTTTGACAAGAACTGTTAGATAGGGCAATCGTTGCTGACTTCGCTGTTCTTTAACTACCCCTACAATAGCAGGTGTTTCCGGTTTTCCGGCAAAAACAGGGTCAATAAAAAACAGGATCAATACATTATAAAATATTAATAAGCCAATTCGCTTCATAAAACTTTCATTAAACTAATTTAAACAACAAGTAATTGGTATAATAATCTTAATCTCAAAAGGTGTTAAAAAGCAAGCGGTGGGCCCCGTGCTGAAATATGGGTATATACCTTTTGACTTACCTGTCTGTGGTACGGAATGCCATCCAGTCTTCTGAAAGGCAGTATGATTGATAAAAGCAGTCCTGATAATACTAGAGCCAGAAAGAAGATATTCGTAATCTGCTGAAAAAATAACAGTGCTGGAGTTTTATGATGATGATCAGAGGCTGGCTGACCTCCATTTGTAGCTGCCTTTTGATAAGGGTGAGCATGCACAACCAAACAGCCATTGCTTAGTTTATGGAAATGCCAGTTAATTGAATTATTAAAAAACAAGGTGATAACAGCTGCCAGCAAAAAGATTGATAAAACCTTATAAACCCCACTTTTATTAACATTTACATTTATTGCTGACATCACTAAAAAACTTCACATTCAAATTTGTGCAAATATAATATATTCTTAATAAGTCCTATTTGCTACAAATAAAAAAACGGAATAAAATTTCATTTTACCCCGTTTTTCTTTCATTAATTCGCTTAATTAAATGGCATCTGTTTCAACAACTTTTGCAAGAATATCAGCATAAGGAATTAATAAATATTTTTTCCCTTCGATCTCCGCTTCCACACCGGAAAACTCTTTATAAAGTACAGTATCACCAACCTTTATGGCTGAGTTTTCAATTTCACTGATGGCTTCAACTTTTGCCATTTTCTTTTTTTCTTTCGCTGAGTCCGGAATGATAATTCCACTCGCTGTTTTTTGTTCTGATTCCTCTTTACTCAAATCTAATAAAACATGCTCGTTTAATGGCTGTAATTCTTTCATTTTTATTCAAATTATTAATTCAACTTATAATTAACTATTTCA
>CAZWHH010000583.1:0-1632 GCA_964633615.1 uncultured Bacteroidales bacterium
CCAATTTTTCCTCCCTTGGAGTAAGGTTCAATCAAATCAATCACCTTAATTCCGGTAAACAGCACTTCCGTTTGGGTTGAAAGTTCAGTATACTCAGGGGCTTTCTGATGCACTTCGTAACCTCCCTTTTTATCCAGAGGTTCCATCCCGTCAATGCCTTCACCCACCACATTCATCAATCGGCCGCGCACCTGCTCTCCTACTGGCACCGTAATAGAAGCTCCTGTAGCCAGCACCTCCATACCCCTTTTAATACCATCAGTTGAATCCAAAGCGATAGAACGGATAGTATGCTCACCCAGGTGTTGCTGGCATTCCAAAACCAACGGCTTATCTCCTTTTCGTTTAATCTCTAATGCCTCGTAAATACTGGGAAGATCATTACCTGACTCCTCAAAACTAACATCGACAACAGGGCCAATGACTTGCAGAATTTTTCCGGTTTTTTTTGCCATGGAAATATTTTTTAGGATATATAGAATACAAATTTAAAATTTTTATTATATCTTTCTATAATAATATTCAACATAAATTATATGTTTTAGACTAAGTTAAACAATACGAACTTTATAAATAGCTATACGGAATTTCTCAATTTGGGTTTTAAAAGCAAAAGTTTTTATTTTGTATAACCATAAATTTAAGTTTATTATGAAAATAGCCAAAATATTATTTATTGGCAGTTTCTTTTTTTTACTGATACAAACAATCTCTTACAGTCAAAATTTCAAAGTTGGTGCAGGAACAGAACTCAGGTCAGATCCTCCAATAAGTATGTTTATTAAAGCCACTTATGATCTTAATTTTCTGAATGAAAACCTGAGAACTTCCATAGATTTAATGGTTCTTCCCCCCATTGAAGGAAATCTGGATTTTCATTACTCTTTCTTCCGTGAATTTGGGATAGATGCCTACGGACTTGCAGGAGTTAATTGGGGCAAATATGTGGGAGGAAATTTAGGAGCAGGCGTATTGGTGAACATTGCCGAGGAAAAACTCGATCTATTAGGAGAAGTAAAGTACTTAATAACCAACAAACCACAAGCGTCTATAAAGTTAGGTCTTTTTTATAATTTTTAAGAATAAAAATATGAAAGCTACATTTCAAATGATTCACCTAATCGCCTTCACAGTAATTATTGCTTTTTCGGGGAAAACGGTCCAGGCCCAGATAATTTCTTACGGGGGAGGTATTGATCTTACCAATGGGACTACCATAGAGACAGATAATGAAGATTATTTAACCAGTAGCCTGGGATTTGATTTTCGAACCGAATTCAAAATAAACTATCATCTAAGATTAGTTCCCGAGCTGGCTTTTTATATTCCAAAGGTTGAAGAAAAAACAAATGGAGAGGCAAAAACCACCTTTTTAAATCTTGGCCTGAACCTTAAAAATGTGCATAATCCGAGGAAAATGATCCGCACTTACCTCCGGGGGGGAATAACCCTGACCGGATGGAATGTACAGGATAGCTACTACAGCGAAACACAACAAAAAGAAATAGATCTGACTGAGTGGGGATTAGAGCCCGGGGTTAATTTGGGCGCGGGACTCCAGTTTAACATAAAGCGAGATATTGAAATGTATATTGAAGCACGTTATATGAAATATGTTTTGAACGAATATGG
>CAZWHH010000584.1:0-1629 GCA_964633615.1 uncultured Bacteroidales bacterium
CCGTGCAAGGATGTATTCAATCCCCAATTCATCTGCTTTTTTAAAAAGACTTAAAGTATTGCTGGTTTTTTGAATTCCAAGCACAAAATAGGAAAAGTCCATTCCTTCCTTTACTCTTTCATCAGCAATCTGATGAAACATATTCCCTGAATTCGGCCCATAATCATAAGGCCTCATATCAAAATGTGCATCAAAATTAATGATCCCGGTCTTTAAATATTTATTGCTTTCTCCGGAAAACATACTCAGTCCTTCGTAATGCCCAAGTGCAATTTCATGGCCTCCTCCAAGGACCAGGGGAAACAAGCCAAGTTCCAATATGGTTTTTACTGCCAATGCCAGGTTATCCTGGGCCGACTCCAGATTCCCATCTAAACAATGAATATTGCCTGCATCATAGATATGGCCTTTCCCTTCAAAAATATTTGGCAAATTAGCCATAGCTCTCCGAATACTAAAAGGACCAAAGGCTGTTCCAACTCTTCCTTTATTCTTTTCCACCCCTTTGTCACATATAAATCCAAGAAAACAAAAGCCAAACCCATCCTGGGGTAAATCCTCTTTCCGGGTTTTATTCAGGTCGATCAATTGAATGCATTGATGCCAGCGGAAAGAATCCGGATTTTTCGTATCATCAGCTCTTCCTGTCCATGTCTCTTCCGACAAAACGCTGTACTTTTGTATCCTATTCATAATTTTTCATCTGATAGAATATCACCTACTAAAATAATAAAAATAACCCTATATGGTATGGAAAGGATTAAAAAATAGAAATTAACTTTTTATTAAATTTATCAGACGCAGCATTATTTGATCAGAGAGCATTAAGACAATAATGGCTATAATGCTTAGGATTATAAATGGAGAAAACTCAATCCCGGATAAAACATGCTCTGCAAAATCATTAAAAACTTTAAAATAGACAGAAAGATCTATCTCCTTTACCAGATTCCCGGGTAACAAACTGCCAGTCTTATAGAAGTTAAAAATAATTATTCCAACAGCCGCTGCTAGTCCAATAAGCAAGTTCCGCAAAATAGCAGGAAAGGGTTTATAAGCTTTTTCCTTTTCAACCCTTTTCATCACTTTTTGAGTAAAATCTTCTGATGGCTTTTCTGTTTCCAGGTGATTGAAAATTTCCTTTGTTTTATTTTCTATATCAAAATTATTCATCATAAGATGCTTTTTCCGTATTGTTAAACAATGAATATAATTTATCGTAGAGCTTTTTTCTTGCCCGAAAGAGTTTAACTTTTACATTAGAAGCGCTCAACCCTGTTATTTCAGCTATTTCAGAAACTTTTTGTTCTTTCTGATAATAAAGCGTAACTACAGTTCGCTCTTCATAATTTAATTGTTCAATTGCTGTTTTTATATAGTTTCTTTGATCGGTTCTTTCAA
This sequence comes from uncultured Bacteroidales bacterium, assembly GCA_964633615.1. Classification (GTDB taxonomy): domain Bacteria; phylum Bacteroidota; class Bacteroidia; order Bacteroidales; family UBA12077; genus JAGXLC01. Next base: position 1,402 of record CAZWHH010000584.1, read on the forward strand.
GATCCTGTAATTTATTGTAAGAGCTTTCTTCAATTGCCTCAAAATGACTATTATCTGAATCATCAATTGAAAATGTATCGTGCTTTTTCTTTCGCAATTTTGAAATAGCTAAATTATAAACAATTTTATAAAGCCAGGTACTAAACTTTGATTCTCCCTTGAATTTTTTAAGAGATTTATAAGCTTTCATGAAAGCATCCTGTGCTACTTCTTCTGCATCTTCCTGGT
>CAZWHH010000585.1:0-1627 GCA_964633615.1 uncultured Bacteroidales bacterium
AGGAATAGATACTAAGGTCCTTGGTTCGACCCCGATAGCTATCGGGGCAAGTGGGGCCACTTGAAAATAAGGGAGTTACAAATTTAGTTTTGTAGCTCTTTTTTATTGGTGACACAAATGTAGACACAAAAACCCTTTTTATACTTTCCGGTTAATTAGTAAATACTTTTACACATCATAATCATCGTCAGTTATACTGTATTTCCCTCCATAAAGGGAAAGGCATGTTTTTTTAACCAAAGTTATTATTTAATTTGTTGATGGCTTGTTTTTTTTGCCTCTTTGAAAGTTACGTAATGTATTAATAATGGGAATATTTTATAGTATCATAAAAGTTTTCTATGCTTCAAAACCCCTATAAAGTCAATAAATAAAACATGTCAAAGATATGTTTACAGATGTGCAAGCATTATTGCTTATTATTATTAGCAGCTATTGATATGATTTAGGAAGTTTGTTTTAAACTTAACGTAAAGACACAACATTTCTTATCATTATCACCAGAGATCTTAACGAGAGGGAAAAATTTGCTAAATATTTTGTATTGGGTTTTAGAATTTTAAAAGAAACCTTGTAAATTCAAAAATCAAAACTTATTGTTAATCGTTTGAATTATCATTTGCTAAATGCTCGGATTTTAATAAGATGCTTTTGATATGAATACAAATTGGATGGAGATTATTACCCTGCACAATCTCACAGGTAAAAAACAGAAGAAAGCTAAATTTATATATTACAGCTGGCGAACATTTATGACACGTGTTTCTTCGTCATATGATCAATATATACAGGCACTCATTACAAACGACTTCCTACAGTAGTTATTAGAAAATGACATGTGAATTTTATCTTACCAACTAAGGATCATTTTTTCTTCTTTTTATTGGAATAAGCAATCCTTATTGAATCAATGATTTCCTTATTAATTTGATCTAAAGTATACTTAGGGTCTTTTGCATAACAAATTTTAGTTTGAGAACTCATCCCAGGCATCTCATCAATTTCTTCCAAAACAAAAACTTCAGCATCATATTCCAGGCCAAATTCCTCTATATATTGCATATAAGTTGTCAAACCAACATAGGTCTCCATTATTTTTTCTCCATTTACTTCTACAACACTATAATCTGCCTTTGCATCTTCCCATATATTGCTCAATGGGTCATCACCTAATTTAACATTCATGCCTTGGTTCAATAAATCAGACAAGGCCTTCTCAAGTTCATTAATGGCGGTATTATCTTTCTCAAGATATCCTCCATATACATCGCCAAAATTTGAATCAAAAAGGGCCAATACATGTTTACATTCTCTTGATTTATCATCGCAATAGGGACATGTCATTGTTTCAGAATCTTCCATAATAAATAAGTTTAAAATGTGTAATATCAATAAAAGTCAGTATTTGATATCTTCATCACAGATTCAGGATTACTGTAATATCTTTGAAGGAATTACTAAAATAATGAAATTTGTGGTTTTTAGTCAAAATTATTAAATTTGATTTCATTTGAATCATTTAATATTTTTCCTTCCTTGGTGATTTTTGTGTAATTTAGTATTGTTGATTATGGCTGTCTTCTTGAGGCAAATTATTAACAATTTCTATTGTTCTTTTTTCCTGATA
>CAZWHH010000586.1:0-1623 GCA_964633615.1 uncultured Bacteroidales bacterium
ATTTTTATGTCAGGTCGCAAAATTTTTTTGTATGGCTGGGTGTCTTTTTTTATCGATATATAACTGTTTATCAGATTCTTATTATGGCAGCGCTTTTTAATATCTTGCTTATCTGGTTTTCTGAAGCAGAACTAATCTTTTTCTGGATAATCCCGGCATTTCTGGGCACACTGCAGATGTTCTTTTTTGGCGTTTATCTGCCTCACCGCGAACCCCATAAAGAATATATGAAACCATATAACAGCCGCACCTTAAGAAAAAATCATCTTTGGGCAATGCTGTCGTGCTACTTTTTTGGATATCATTATGAACATCATGATTCGCCCGGGACACCCTGGTGGCAACTCTATAAAAGCAAAAAGTGATATGATCAAAGCCAATCACAAACCCTTCTTCGTCTGGTTTTTTAAATTGTACAGCAAGTACATGATCAAAAAGCATTTTCATACCGTCCACTGGAAAAATGAGGTGACCCCAAAGGACAAACCCGTGCTGCTTGTGGGGAATCATTTTAGCTGGTGGGATGGTTTTTTTGCCAATCACATCAATCATGAAATCTTTCAAAAAAAGTTTCACGTGATGATGCTGGAAAAACAGCTCGAGAACCGCATGTTCCTTAATAAAGCAGGGGCTTACTCTATACGCAGAAATTCCCGTTCTGCTGTTGAATCATTGAATTATACGCGTGAACTGCTTACAAAAAATGAAAATCTGGTGACGGTCTACCCACAGGGGAAGTTTTACTCGATTTATAAACACCCGTTTACATTTGAAAACGGGATGAATACGGTGCTAAGCAGTGGACAAGACAAGCTGCAGATTGTGTTTTATGCCGCTTTGGTTGATTACTTTTCACATAAAAAACCGGCACTAACCCTTGGTATTAAAGAATATGATGGTAATCCGGAAATGAAAGAAATGGAAAATGAATATAACCTGTTTTTTGAGAAATTGGTTTACGAACAGGATGAATCTGAATAAATATGATAATTAATATACTTGCATGGATTGCCCTGGTTTTGCTTTTTGTAAAAACACTGGTCAGTTTTATAAACTGGCTTTCTAACCTGCATTTGAGCGAAGAATACCCGGGCGATGATTTCAAAATTTCTGTGCTGATACCTGCCAGAAATGAAGAAGAAAATCTGCCTTGGTTATTGGATGATCTTACACGACAAAATTATCAAAACTTTGAAGTGCTCGTTTATGATGATCACTCTACTGATAAAACGCCTGAAATAATTGATTTTTTTGCAAATAACGATTCCAGAATCTCCTTGTTACCCCCGAAAGACCTGCCCAGGGAATGGCTGGGAAAAACATTTGCCTGCGATCAGCTTGGAAGGGCTGCCACCGGAGAGTATCTTTTGTTTCTGGATTCAGATGTCAGGGCAAGCGGGGATCTCCTGAGAAAAGCCCTTTTTTATCTTCGCAGATATAAGCTGGCCCTTCTGTCTATCTTTCCGCACCAAATCATGAAATCAGCCGGAGAGAGATTAACGGTACCCCTGATGAACTGGATTTTGGTGAGTTTGTTGCCCATGATCCTAATACGAAAATCTAAAAGACCTTCTTTGTCGGCAGCCAACGGACAATTTATGTTTTTTGACCAGAAGATTTACC
>CAZWHH010000587.1:0-1611 GCA_964633615.1 uncultured Bacteroidales bacterium
CCTTTGCGGTCTTTGCGTTTAAGTCTTCGCGGCCTTTGCGTGAATTAACAACGTTCATGCCCGCCCGAACGGTGTCATCCGGGCGGGCAACGAGCGAAACGAGGCTGGCAGAGGTGACAAGACAAAAAGAAATCTTTATACGGCATCATCACATAAATATTAATTATTTCATACGTTTTTATCGTATATTATTTATATTTGCAACAAAAACATATGCAACAAATACTTTACAGATACAATCCCTGGTGGGAGGAAGAATACAAAGCAGAAGGCTTAATTGAAAGAAAATTGCTAATCCAAAAACTTGAAGAGACCTTTTCCTCAAAACAGGTGGTTTTTATCACGGGTTTGAGGAGAATTGGCAAAACTTCTTTGTTGAAATTATTTATTCATAAACTAATCAACGAAAAAGATATCAATCCCGGGAAAATATGCTTTGTCAGCCTGGATGATTATCTCCTGAACAAACTCTCGATTCCTGAAATTATTGATCAATACAGAAGTATCCACAAACTTAAGTATTCAGAAAAAATCTACCTTTTCCTTGATGAAGTGACATATAAGGAAGATTTCGAAATTCAGCTAAAAAACCTAATCGACAGTCAAAATGTTAAAATTTATGCCACTTCTTCAAGCGCTTCTGATATACGTCATAAAAAGGCTTATCTCACCGGAAGGCAATATACCATGGAAGTATTGCCCTTAACTTTTAAAGAATACCTGGAATTTAAAAACATATCCATTCTTAAAAAGGATAAGCATCTGGAAGAAAGCTATTTTATAGATTTTTTGAAAACCGGTGGAATCCCGGAATATGTACTAACGGAAAATATAGAGTATCTAAAGGAACTGGTTGACGATATTCTATACAAAGATATTATCGCATTTCACCATTTAAAAGATGAACAACTCGTCAAGGACTTTTTCTTACTGCTTATGGAAAGGGCAGGAAAACAAATAAGCATCAACAAAATGGCTTCCATCCTGTCAATTTCCCCGGATACTGCAAGGCGTTACCTGAATATTTTTGCCAGGTGCTATCTCATTCATTTGATGAATCGCTATGGAAAGACCAATGAGCGTATTCTGTCTCCAAAAAAGATTTATGCGGCAGACCTTGGAATAAGAAATATCTTCACAGGTTTTCGCGATTATGACAGCCTTTTTGAAAATTATGCGTACCTGAGATTCAAGCACCTAAACCCGATGTATGTCTACCAGGGTAAAAACGAGATAGATTTTTACCTTGAAAACCAATTGTTGGTTGAGACAAAATATCATGATGAGCCAATACCAGAAAAACAAAAAAAATTAGCAGAAACATTCTCGTCAAAAAAATTTATAGTAGCAAGAAACGAAAAAGACATAGAGCAGGTGATTCGATGGGGAGAAATTGGGCGTTGAGAGTATGAGCACTGGAAATTTAACAAGGTTCACGCGAAGCGCGCCAGGAAGTCGCTAAGAGCGCAATGGGCGTCCCGCCGGGTCTCCGGCTGTAGAAGAGGCATTGTTTTTAATTTTTTTTTTTATCCGTGTTAATCTGCTGCACTGTGTGTCACTGTGTCCGGCTTTCGACGGATCCGTGTTCTATTCCTTGTTTGTCCGGTGGCT
>CAZWHH010000588.1:0-1600 GCA_964633615.1 uncultured Bacteroidales bacterium
GTAGCCAGGTTAGAAGAGAGCATGGTTTTACCCGTTCCTCCTTTGCCGCTTGCTATGGTAATTTTCATTCTGCAGGTCTTTTTGTTATTGATTCATCTTTTAATGGGAAAAACCACCCTCCAGAATGAAGGGTGGTTTTGTAAGCTTACCGGTCTTCTTTACACTTGATGTTTTTAACAGCCATTTCAGCCGCTTTCATAAGGGGATATGCTGCCGGTGAACCTGTCAGAAGGGGTTGTGTGCCTATCTGAGAAATCAACAGCGTGTGGATGCTGGTACGACTTTGAATGATAAAGCCAAGCAGGTTGGTTAATTCACCGACAGACACCCCTCCGCAGGCTTCTCCACCAACGATTATACCGGATTCCCTGGCAACAATCAGTTTTACGGTTTGTTTGTGCATACCGGGTAACTTGCCGGGGTGCTTGTCCATTCCTTCGAAAGTACCTGTTACGACATTGAAATTTTCATTAATCGCTTCTTTTTCAGTCAATCCTGCGGTGCCAAAAGCATAGTCACCTATTGTCGTGCTGTAGATGGCAATTGTTCCGCTGAAAGTTTTAATGGCAGAGAGCCTGAACAGGTTCATCCCTGCTATCCGTCCTTCAGCACATGCTGTAGAGGCAAGCATGATCTCGTTGTGTTTTCTTGTGACGAAATGCCTTTTTTCAGCACAATCCCCTACCGCGATGATGTTTTCGTCGCTGGTTCGCATATATTCATCTACTGCAATAAAACCTTTTTTTGTAATATTTATTCCCGCTTCCCGGGCCAGTTCAGTGTTCGGATCATAACCCACGGAAAGAATCACTGCGTCTGCCTCCAGTTCTTCTCTGTTATCCAGCAAGATAGAGTTTACTTTGCCATTCTCTCCTTTGATTTCCTTGGCTCCTTTTCCGTTTATCACATTGACTCCACGTTCTTTTAAGATTCCTTCCGCTTTTTCAGCAAATTCCTTATCAAAAGCAAGATTCAGGATATGGGGCAGTATTTCAACCAGGGTAACCTCTTTTCCTGCTTTATTTAATTCATCGGACAATTCGACTCCAATAAATCCGCCACCGATTACCACTACTTTTTGCAATTTCTGAAGCTTTGTTTTGATCTTATCAAGGAATTCTTTGTCTTTTGGAATTGTGAACACATTTTCCAGTTCTGTTCCTTTCAGCCATGTTGGAATTTTTGGTTTAGATCCGGTGGCTATGACCAGTTTTTCATACTTAATTTTTTCTCCGTCCGAAAGTTCACAAATTTGATTCTCCCGGTCAATTTTTTGTACTTCGCCGATCAGATTTTTTATTCCCAGCGCTTCATATTTGGCATCTGCGGGGAGCACATTCTGGTCTGAGTTATCGAGAGAACCGAAAATGTAAGGGATTCCGCAAGGGACCATTACTTTTTCTTCTTTTCGGATTACAGTAAATTGTTTATCCGGGGCATTATTTTTTCCTGATACAGCAGTAGCCAGTCCGGCTGCACTGCTACCAATGATTAGTACATCTGTTTTATGCATAACAAAAATTTATTTAGATTTAATAAATGTAAAAAGTAAAAATTTTTAGTTGTACGCCAGTCTTGTTTTTTCATCTGCCAGGGTTGG
>CAZWHH010000589.1:0-1600 GCA_964633615.1 uncultured Bacteroidales bacterium
AAGCCATTGAGGTAATGGATCAAACAAAGGCCTGGGATTATGATGTAAAAGCCAAGCAGATCTTATCCAAACTCAAAATCACCGGTTTTAACAAAAATGCAGACCAGCTTTCCGGTGGGGAGAGAAAGCGTGTAGCCCTGGCAAGTGCTTTAATTCATGAACCTGATTTTTTAATTCTTGATGAACCTACCAACCATCTGGATCTTACCATGGTGGAATGGCTTGAGGAATACCTGAGGAAAACCCGGCTGACCCTTTTTATGGTTACACACGACCGATATTTTTTAGACCGGGTTTGTAATGAGATTATTGAAATAGATAATTCAACTGTATATCGATATGATGGAAATTATTCATACTTCCTGCGTAAACGTGAAGAGCGCATCAGAGAACAGGAAGCCAGGGCAGAAAAAGCAAAGAATCAATTAAGAAAAGAGGAAGATTGGGTAAAGCGTGCACCAAAGGCAAGAGGAACAAAAGCCAAATACAGAGTGGACAATTATTATAAGTTAAAGGAGGAAGCTTCACAAAAACAAAATGAGGATGAGCTAAAGGTTGATTTTGAAGCACAAAGATTAGGAAAGAAAATTATTCACCTTAAGAATATTTATAAGGAAATAGAGGATAAACCCCTTATCAGGGATTTTAGTTATACCTTTTCCAGGTTTGAAAAAGTGGGAATTGTTGGTCCCAATGGTTGTGGGAAAACAACTTTATTAAATATATTGGCCGGATCTGCTAACCCGGATTCCGGTTATGTGGAAACAGGAGAGACCATTAAGATAGGATTCTATCAACAACAAGGGATTCAGTTTGATGAAGATCAACGGGTGATTGATATTGTAAAGGAAGTGGCAGACGTTGTGAAGCTTGGTGATGGCAGAGTATTTACTGCCAAACAATTTTTACTATATTTTTTGTTCGACAGCAAAAAGCATTATATGAAAGTAGAAAAGCTCAGTGGCGGGGAAAAAAGAAGGCTTTACCTGCTCACCGTCTTGATGAAACAACCGAATTTTCTTTTACTCGATGAGCCTACCAACGATTTAGATATAATGACTCTTAATGTGCTGGAACAATATCTCTCAGACTTTAATGGCTGTGTGGTTATTGTGTCACACGACCGCTTTTTTATGGATCAGATCGTAGACCATACTTTTGTTTTTCAGGGAAATGGAAAGATTAAGGATTTCCCGGGAAATTATTCACAATATAGGGAACAGATAAGAGCCGCCTACGATAAAAACACACAGCAAGGGAAAATTCATAAAGCAAAGACTCAATCCAAAAAAAACAAAGAAAAATCTGTCTCCTATAAAGAAAAAATGGAATACAAACAAATTGAACAGGAAATAAGTAATTTAGAGGCTGAAAAAGAATCCATTGAGCAGGAAGTAAGCAGTGGGAAGCTTTCAAACGAGGAGCTGGTTGAAAAGTCAAATAAAATAGGTGAACTGATGAAAAAAATCGATCAGAAAACAGAGCGCTGGATGGAACTTAGTGAGAAGATGGAAGGAGAAGATTAAATCATAAACATAATAAAACCAATATGCATAAAGAATTTCAACAGCTTAAGGAAAGAAAAAAAGAATTGGAATGT
>CAZWHH010000590.1:0-1587 GCA_964633615.1 uncultured Bacteroidales bacterium
CATTTTCAGTTCTAGAAAGCTTTATCTCTTCTCCCCCTTTTTTCAAATAATCATCTGAATCAGTTTTGAAACGTCTGATGGCTTGTTTAGCAGTTTTTGCTGACGGATTATAAATATACAATTGATCAAAACTTGAAAACAATGCTTTCCCATTGACAAATTCTACCCCATTCCTAAAATAGTAACTCTCTTTAAATAGATGTCCGTAAGGAGCCATGACAAGTGAATCGCCTCTAATCTCAAAAAGCCCGTGTTTCCAGTCCAGTACGTAAAAAGTATTATTGATAGTAAAAATTCCGGAGAACTGCTTTTGGGATTCCCATACCTTGATTTTCTTCTCTGAATATCTGAAAATATATTTGTAAGATTTAAACAAAACATATTCTCCATTATATTCAGTATCCCAGACATCAGCAAAATTATGGTATTTCTCTTCTGTTTCAGGAACCAATGAAACATATTTTGTTCTGCCCAGGCTATCAGGTTCGAGATATCCAAAATCACCTACAGAACCGACATAAACACGATTACTTGTATCAATAGCCATTGATCGGGTTGTGGCTTTATCAGGAAATTCAATTAATCGAAAACTTTCGCCGTCATATTCCATAACCCCATTCCCGTTTCCAATATACATCATCCCTCTCTGGTCTTGCAGGATAGCCCAGTTCTGAATATGTTGCCCATATTCTTTAGGACTGTAATTTCTTATAAAAGCCAGACCCGTTCTTTGGTTCTGAGCAAAAACAAACTCAAAACTCAAAAAAACAATAAAGGAAAACAGTATGAATTTAAGGTTAAAGTTGGTCATACAAAAAAATCATCTGCCTGTTAATATTTTGCTTTTTTCAGAGAAAATATAAAAGTTGTTCCCTTATCGTAAATACTATCAACTCTAATACTTCCCCCGTTTCTCTCAACAAATTCTTTACACAGGATCAGGCCAAGTCCGGTTCCTTTTTCTTCATACGTACCTAAGGTTGTAAAGTTTTCGTCAATATGGAATAATTTATCAATATGTTCCGGAGAAATACCAATCCCATTGTCTTCAACACATATATCAATATAATCATCATTTCGTGATGATTCAGAGTATACTTTTACCACTCCATTTTCGTGAGAATATTTTACTGCATTTTGTAATAAATTTCGAACCACTGTATTGATCGTATTTTTATCGGCAATGACATTCGTTTCTCCCGGTAAATAATTTTCAAGTACAATATTTTTCTTATCTGCGCTGTTCCTGACAAATTCTATATTATCATTCACTAATTCGGATAAATCAATTTTTTCCGGTTTAAATTTCAATCGCCCGGTTTGTGATCTGGCCCAGTCCAGTAAATTAACCAGCAGGTCATATCCTTGCCGGGAAACCTTGCCAAGTTCTTTGTGCAATTCATCAATCTTATCAGAAGACAGCATCTTCTTTTTATTGGTAAGCAGATCAGATATACCCAATAATGACTGAAAAGGATTTTTCAAATCGTGGGCTATAATAGTAAAGAACTTATCCTTCGTCTTAATTAACTTTTGTAATTCTTCCTCTGTTTCTTTGATTTTCCTGATATCTGTTAAAACAGCAAT
>CAZWHH010000591.1:0-1576 GCA_964633615.1 uncultured Bacteroidales bacterium
TTTTCCTTACCAAAAAATGTTGAACAAGTCGATTCACCTTTTGAATTTAGCCAGGAATTAAACAGAATTTAATTCTAAACAAAGTTATATTTAAATATTTGATCACCAGACAATAATAAGAGTCTTTCAAAATAGGGCTCTTTTTTTTATGTTTTTGTTTTACAAGACAAAAAGACCTTAAAGTCCTATTATTATTGGATTTTCGGATAAATATTTTTGTTTAATGTTTAACAATGAAAAGTTAGATAAAACACCACTGTATTTAGAATTTTTTTTTATTTATAATAAATAGTATAAACAGAGCTTAAAATCCCAATATATCTGAATTTTATGTTTGGTGGCTATTTAGAATTATCGATTTATCTATATATTTACTTACACTGAAATTTGCATATATGTTTATATATTTCGTATATTTGTTTAAACAAAAATGATACGAATAAAAACAACAAAAACTAAATAACTATGACAGCACTTGAATTTAACAACCAACTGATCAATTTGGAAGATAAACTCGAAAGATTTGCTTATAGTTTAACTTCTAATAATGAAGAGGCAAAGGATCTGTTACAGGAAACTTATTACAAGGCCTTGGCTAACAGAGATAAGTTTATAGGTCACTCAAACCTGAAGGCATGGACTTTTACTATAATGAAAAATACTTTCATTAATAATTATCGTAAAAAGCAAAAACAAAATACTCACAACGATCAAACGGACAATGATTTTTTTATTAATCAGTCTGATGATAAAAGTCCGATTAAGCCAGACAGTGAATATGCCATTATTGAGATAAATAAGAGCATAGAGGAATTATCGGATGAGTTCCGTATTCCGTTTAAAATGTTTTTAGCTGGTTATAAGTACAAAGAAATAGCCGATCATTTGGATTTAAAAATCGGAACGGTAAAGAGTAGAATTTTCTTTACGAGAAAGAAGTTGTCCACAAAATTAAAAGGCTATTCCAGTTACAATTAATTTTTTCATACTATTCTCATTTAAAAGAGGCTGTTTCAGAAGAAAAACAGTCTCTTTTTGTTTTTAGGGTCTGCTGAAAAATGCTCATTATGAGTTTATTTCGTGTTTTTAAGCAAGCCCTGTTTAGCCCGGATTATCCACAAATAATCCTGTTCTTTCCCGGAATCTAACAATTTATACAGAAAAATTCGCTGAAGAGAATAAATCTTATTGATGCATTGAAAATTGTGTTATTTTTGTACTCATTTTAAAATATCATAAACAAATGGGACATAAATCAGGGTTTGTAAATATTATAGGAAACCCAAATGTTGGAAAGTCCACCTTAATGAATGAGTTTGTAGGTGAAAAATTATCCATTATTACCTCCAAGGCGCAAACAACAAGGCACAGGATAATGGGGATTGTAAGTGGCGATGATTTTCAGATTGTCTATTCTGATACCCCGGGAATATTAAAGCCTCATTACAGGTTACAGGAGAAGATGTTAAGGTACATTGACCTGGCATTGGAAGATGCGGATATTATTTTATATGTTACAGATGTCAAAGAGAAGTATGATAAGCATAAGAAGTATATTGACAAATTAAAACATTCT
>CAZWHH010000592.1:0-1573 GCA_964633615.1 uncultured Bacteroidales bacterium
AAACAAAAGAAATTCCTGGAAATTATTCACAGCAGATCCAAAAACTTGCTGGATATCATCAGCGATATTATTGATATTTCTAAGATTGAGGCAGGTCAGTTGAATATGACATATGATGACTTTTGTTTAAATGACCTGATCAGTGATCTGTATAATCATTACGGGTTCAATTTGTCCAGTCAATCGGAGAAGAACATCCGGCTGAAATATTACATGGAACTACCCAGGGAGTTGAGTTTTATACATAATGATCCTACGCGTTTAAAGCAGGTAATGGGTAATTTACTAAATAATGCCCTTAAATTTACCCAAAGCGGAAGTGTAGAATTTGGTTATGAGAAGATACAGGATGACCTGTTGCGATTTTACGTGAAAGATACTGGCATTGGCATACCTGAAAATCAGCAGAGGTATGTTTTCGACCGATTTCGTCAGGTAGACGGTTCTTCAACAAGAAATTACGAAGGGACAGGTCTCGGCTTGTCTATTGCCAAAAATATTGTTGAACAATTGGGCGGGCAGATATGGGTAGAATCGGTCGAAGGCAAGGGCTCTGTTTTCTATTTTACTTTGCCTTATAAAACAACCAATCAGTTAGAAGTTTCGGATAGTTCAGTATCATTATCGAACAACGCCTGGAAAAACAAGACCTTTCTTTTGGTGGAGGATGATCCCACCAGTTGCAGTTTCTTTACAGAGGTATTTGAACCCAGCAATGTGAATTTGCTGGTTGCAGAGACAGGAAAGAAGGGGCTGGAATTATTTGAGAGACATCCTGCTATAGATTTGATATTAATGGATATCAGTTTGCCGGATATTGACGGCATTCAGGTTACGAAATCCATTAGAAAGTCAAACAAGGAGATCCCGATTATAGCTCAGACCGCTCATGCACTGGGCGATGACCGAAACAAGTGTATCAATGCAGGCTGTAATGATTATATCACCAAACCCATCGATGTAAAATCTCTCTATACTATGATTGAACGGTTTGTTTAATGAATTCGTTTTTTGAAAATCAGGAGAAATAAAGAAACTCACCCTCGATAATTTTTCCCCTGGCTCAACCGTCCGCCTGGACCGAAAAACATTAATTCACATTAATTAAATAAATCCAGTATCTGGTTTTTGGTAAGATGTTTAATTGCCTGGTTCGGCTTAACAAAAGTCTTTGCCAGACGGGCTTTCTTATACTGTAGTTTTTCTATCTTCTCTTCCACGGTATCTTTGGAAATAAACTTATAAACAAATACCTTTTTATCCTGACCGATTCTGTGAGCCCGGTTAATGGCCTGTTCTTCAACTGCTGGATTCCACCACGGATCGGTGATAAAAACATAATCGGCTGCCGTAAGATTCAGTCCAAAACCTCCTGCCTTAATTTGCAGCAGAAATATCTGCGTTTCTTCATTGTTCTGAAACTTTCTAACCTCATCCTCTCTTTTCCTTGATGCTCCTGTAATCATGGAATATTTCCAGTTATTTTCCTTTATATAATTCTCAATGATTCTTAAATGTTTTTTATAGGAAGAAAATATTAATACTTTGTGATTCTCAGAAACTATATTTTTTA
>CAZWHH010000593.1:0-1567 GCA_964633615.1 uncultured Bacteroidales bacterium
CCGCAAAAATAGTAAATTTATTCGTATTTATCAATAAATTAGCATTTCTTAACAGTTTGCTTTTACAAGCTGAGTTTAAATCAGATTTTTTTTTAATTATCACCAGAATCTCTTATAATATGCACTATCCCAAAAGTACCACTCATATTTTGTAGAGCGGATAAAGCTTTCTTTCATTTTTCTTTTTTCCTTTTCACTTGCTTCTTCAGAAAGATCAGATACTATTTCTTTCATTCGCTTTGTAGTTTCATCAAATTCTGCTCCGGAATAGGTTTGTATCCAGGGATTGTATGGATTGTCTTTTTTTGCGTTTTTGTAAATGTTTATTGCTACCTGGTTGTATACCCAGAAGCAGGGGAGAAGCGATGAAACGCCTTCTGTGAAATCTTTGAAGGCAGTTGTAGATAACAGAAAGTTGGCATAAGACTCTGTAGAAAGTGCTATTTCAGAAGCTTTTTTTACACGGAAAGTTTTACTGAGTTCCTCATGTAATGCACGCTCAATGTCTAATCCTTCTTTTGCAAAACTTATAAATTCTCTTACTCCTTCATGGTCAGGAGCTTTTGATGCCAGGGCAGCCAGTGCACGCGAATACTCACCTATGTAAACGATGTCCTGGCTTACATAAAACTGAAATTTATCCTGCTCAAGAGTTCCGTTTTCCAGTTCTTTATTGAAAGGATGCTGAATGATTGACTGATACGTGTCATGAATTGATTCCCAGAGTTCGTCTAAAAAGTTCATTTTGTGTAGTTTTTTTATTTCCAGAAATTATAAAAATGATGAACCGGGCCGTTCCCTCCTCCTGTCTGGTAAGCAGCTCCTTCTTCAATGGCTTTGTGAATGTATTCCAGTCCTGTTTTGACCGCATCCTGTAATTCTTTTCCTTTTGCCAGGTTTGCTGCAATGGCTGAAGAGAGTGTACAGCCTGTGCCATGTGTATTATTTGTTTTTTGTTTTAAAGATGGAATTTCAAGATAGTTTTCTTTTTGAGGTTCATAAAAGATGTCCAGGAGTTTTAATTCTTTAAAGTGCCCGCCTTTTAAAAGGATTGATTTGGCTTTCGTATTTGCCAGGTCTTTTGTTGCTTTTTTAATCTCTTCCAGGGTTGATATTTTTCGGTTAAGAATGATCTCTGCTTCCGGCAGGTTGGGTGTAATAATTGTAGCCAGCGGCATAAGGTCATGTACCAATGCATTGATTGCTTCATCCTGTAAAAGTTTATCTCCTGAAGTTGCAACCATTACCGGGTCTAGTACAATATTATCGAGTTTATATTCCTTAAGAATTTTCACCACTGTTTCAATTACTTTTTTGCTGTGAAGCATTCCTATTTTTACAGCATCTGTTCCAATGTCATCTAAGACTGCTCTGAGCTGTTTTTCAAGGTTTTCAATGGGTACCGGATGAATATCTGTTACACCTTTTGTGTTTTGGGCAGTTATGGCAGTGATAGCTGTCATTCCATAAACACCATTTGCTGAAAAGGCTTTCAGGTCAGCCTGGATGCCTGCTCCTCCGCCGCTGTCGGAACCCGCAATGGTTATTGCTTTTTTATATTTTTTTG
>CAZWHH010000594.1:0-1566 GCA_964633615.1 uncultured Bacteroidales bacterium
CTTTCGTTCTTTAATTTTACTTTCTCCTGGGTTTTATAAGCTAAGATTTCTTTTTTATCCTTTTTAAGACTCTTTAATTTTTGTGTTTCATATTCCAATTTCTGTGTTTTTATAACAATTTCCTGACCCTGGCTCCTTCGGTATTCTGCGTATTGCTTAAGATATTTATATCGTTTGTAAGCCTGGTTAAAACTTTCTGAGGCCAAAATAAACATCATCTGATCCAGGTCATTCTTATGTTTATAGGCATAATAAATAATTTTTGCATAATTCTTTTTAAGCTTTTGTAAATCCTGATTCAGCAATTTAATTGCTTCCTGGTTATAAATGATCTGCGTGTCAAGATTTGAAATCTGTTGGTTTAGCTGTTTGATAAGGTTATCCCGCAGATTGATCCGCTTTTTTAAAACATACAAATGATTAAGTGATGATTTTTTGTTTTGCTTCGTGTTTTTTATGATTTGGTTGGTGAGTTCAATTTCTTTCTGATTTTTCTCAATCCTCTTTTGAAGCTCTTCTTTGGATTGAGAAAAGGAAGCAGGAAGGGTAAGGTATCCCAGAAGGGCAATTATAATAAAAGCATATACTTTTTCCATAAGCGTTAAAGATATATCACCTCATATTTGTCAGAGTAGGAAAAGTCAATAGATTGTTCCTGTCCATATTCAAATTTGCTGCACTTTAAATGTATAAAATTTTGCGTTCCATCCTTCATGTAAGTAATTTTAAATTCATGCGGCAATTGTTGTCCTTCTGCATTAATAAAACTTTTATAATCAACATGCAGGGGCTGAATAATATTTTTTTTATAAATAATCATATAACGTGGACGGAGCAACATGGGGTCATACCAAACAGAATACGAAGTATTTCCTTTGGAAGAGTCCGGTGTAACGGTACCCATATAAGGGTAGTTTTCAGAGGGGGATACCGGTTCAGGAATTCTTTCAACGGTTCCCCCGCGGGGTAAATTTCCTGTAAAGATGTTTTGCAGATAATCCAAATTAAGAGGCAGTGGCAACATGGGTTTAATATTCATGTAATCAGAAACAAATACTTTTTTTGCCTGCCGGTTTATCAGAGTAACACTATCAGGTGTGAAATATATTCGTGAAATTTCAAATCCCAAAGCAGCTCTAAGAGACAAAAGAGCAGAGGTATTGTTTATAATTTTCAGAGAACCATAAAGCGTGTTTTTTTGTTCTTCTGCATCCAGTTTAATGGTAAAATTTTTAATGACGAGGGATTTAAAGCCTACATTTTCCTGCTGCAATCGATTATACAGCGCATTCATATTGGTTGGTAATTCAGGTTTCACAGATTTTTCCTGCTTTATTGTTTTACAGGAAAAAAACATCATGGAGATGAAAAGAATATACAATATTTTCCTTATCATGATTTATTCGGGTAATTTTCTGTGTTTTATTTTATATTCCAGTTCTTCTGAGTCTCTCCCTTTTTGCCAGGCTTTTTCCCATTGTTTTACGGCTTCATCTAAATTTCCGTTTTTATAAAGGATGTCTCCATAATGTTCTATAATATCTCCATCATTATGTCCTCCATTAT
>CAZWHH010000595.1:0-1553 GCA_964633615.1 uncultured Bacteroidales bacterium
TCACTGTCTTTCAATTCTTTTTCTATTCTTTTTTCCTGTGTTATATCTCTGAAGATGCCAAAAGTACCTTCAAAATTTCCTTTTTTATCATATTTTGGTGAAGCAGTCAGGTGTAAATTTTTCTTCTTTCCCCCGGAACAAATGATTTCAACTTCATAGGTAGATTTTTCTCCAATAAGTCTTTTCTGGGTTTCTCTTGTCAGCTTATGAAATTCCTCCCTGGAAGTGAACTCCTTTAAAGATTTGTTTATCAGACCACCTGGCTTTACCTCAAAAATCTTTTCTGCTGCTTTATTGGCAAATTTAAATTCTTCATTAACATTTGTGATACCAATCCCTTCCCCTTGTTCTTCAATAAGTAACTTGTATTTTTCCTCACTCCTTTTCAGCGCTTCTTCTGTTTTTTTAAGATGCGATATATCGTAAGCCACCTGAAGTTTTACCATCCTCCCGTCTGTCCATGAAATAGCTTTTTCAGAATACTGGTACCACTTTTTCTCCTTTTCGTTGTATCTTTCCCAATTAAAAGAACCTTTTGGGTTTCCATTCTTATCAATAATTTTATCTTTTACACATTCATTGCAAATTTGATCATTCCCGTAACAAAACAGTTCCCTGCAATTTTTTCCTGTTTTATCTCCATATAATTGCTTGGCATAATTGTTTAGGAAAATAATGTTAAATCTTTCTATATCCACAATGGTTATAATTGCATCAAGACTGTTTAAAATAGTAACAAGCCCTTCATGTGTTCGCTTTAACTCACTTTCTTTTTCTTTATTGTGGGTAATATCCCTCGATATACCAAATACCTTTTCTTCTCCTTTCGATGTTTTAAAAGGAACCGTATTAATATCCACATACTTTATTTCTCCTGATTTACAGATTATTCTTGATCCTTCCCAAACGGCTTCTGATAATTCTATGAGATTAGTCTTTTTTTTCATTTTTTCAAGATCCTCAGGATGCAAAAAATCCCAGGACTTTTTTCCGATCATCTCTTCACGTGTATATCCGTGAACTTCACAAATTTTATCATTCACAAATTCAAGTGTTCCATCTTTATCCCGGATATAAATTCCATCATTAGCATTTTCAAAAAGAATTCTGAATTTTTCCTCACTCTCCTTAATTTCTTCTTCAGCCCTTTTTTGATCTGTAATATCTCTTGAAATCCCAAGCACCTTTTGTGTTACTCCTTCTGAATTTTTTAACGGAACCAGAATAGTATCGAGCCAAACCATATTGTTCCCAAGATGACTTTTGGCGATTTCTCTTATTGTCTCTCCATTTTTTACTACAAATTCAAGAGATTTTTTTTGTGCGGATGCAATTTTAGATGGGAAGAGTTTTTCCATCTTCTCGCCAATAATTTTTTCTCTGGGATATCCTATAGCCTGAATAGCAAAAGAATTTACATATTCAATAGTTTTTTTTACATCAATAATAAAAACAAATTCCCTGGCCGCTTCTGAAATTGTTTTATAATAATTAACCTGGGATTCAATTTCCCGGATATACTTTTCAATATCATTATGTGAATGATTATGAAC
>CAZWHH010000596.1:0-1545 GCA_964633615.1 uncultured Bacteroidales bacterium
AGGATGAATAAAATGGTGATGATTAACAAGAAACTTTCGCAAATCAACCTGAAGGTGGAATATTGATTTTATGCGCTGAAGAATTTTTTAATTAACTCCCTGCCAAATACGATTCAGAAAAGTTTATTCCTTTGGTCCTTTTTTTTATTGATCATTTCTAATAACTTTTGACTTTCTGTTTCAGTACCAGGCTTTTTTAGCAAGGCAAACATATTTTTTTTATAAGCTTCCACCCCTGGCTGGTTGAATGGATTTACTCCCGACAGCCCTCCACTGACAGCGCATGATACCTCAAAAAATTGAATTAACTGCCCGATATAAAATTCGTCAATTAATGGGACTGTGATATACATATTCGGGACATTTCCTTCAATATGTGCCAGTCTGGTTCCAGCTTCTGCCATGACGTTGATTTCATGAATGCGTTTGCCGGCAAGGTAATTTAGTTTATCAAGATTGCCTTCATTTTCCGGTACATGTACATTGTTTTTTGGGGTAAGAACAGATAGGATGGTTTCAAAAATGTTTCTTCTCCCTTCCTGAATATACTGACCGATGGAATGCAGGTCGGTTGTAAAACCTGTAATCGCGGGAAAGATGCCTTTCCCTTCTTTCCCCTCGCTTTCACCAAATAGTTGTTTCCACCATTCTGCAAGATAGCGCAATTTATGGTTATAGAATCCCAACAGCTCAATAAACCATTCATTCCTGTATAATTCGTAGCGGGTTGCTGCATAATGTATGGCCGGATTATTTTCTTTGTTGATATCGGAGTGAGTGGCATTTTTCATTATTTGCGCCCCTTCAATCAGTTTTTCTATATCAAATCCTGCTATAGCAATAGGAACCAATCCGACGGGGGAAAGCACTGAGTAGCGACCGCCTATATTTTCCGGAATGGTATAGGTTGTGTAGTTTTCTGTCTTTGCTAATTCTCTGAGTGCACCTTTTTCCGCATCTGTGATAGCAATAATACGTTTGCTTGCTTTTTCTTTTCCCGCTTTTTCTTCCAGGTGTTCCCTGATTAGTCTGAAAGCAATACCCGGTTCGGTGGTTGTTCCTGATTTAGAAATAACTATTATGCCATAATCTCTCGAATCAAGCGTTTCTAAAAGGGCGGAATAATAATCTTCATCAAGATGGTGCCCGGCAAATATGATCTCGGGATAATGATCAATATGTTTTGAAAAGAAGGGAGTTAACGCGTCAATAACGGCCCTGGCACCCAGATAGGACCCTCCTATGCCTATGCATACAACGGTATCAACAGTTGATTGAAGTTTTTTGGCGGTTTTTTTGATATCCTTCACCGTATCGGTGGAAATATCGGAGGGTAAATTGAGCCATCCCAGGAAGTGATCATTTCTGTGACTTATTTTCTCATAATTCTTAAGGATTTCCTGTGCTTTTCCAACGGATTTTTCTAAAGATTCTGAATCCAGAAAATCTGTTGCATCATTGATATTTAAGTCGATATTTTTCATTTTATTGTAGTTTTTGAGCCAGTAGCTTAATTTCTATGGCGGGTGAGATCTTTTCGTATAA
>CAZWHH010000597.1:0-1542 GCA_964633615.1 uncultured Bacteroidales bacterium
TAAGTGTAAAAAAGTATGTCATGGATATTAGTGAGGCTGTAAAGAAAAAGATATTAGTTTTAGATGGAGCGATGGGCACCATGATTCAGAAACAGGCGCTTCCGGAGGAATTATTCAGGGGAGAAATGTTTAAAGATCATCCGGTGACCCTTGAGGGTTTGAACGAGGTGCTGAATCTAACCCATCCGGATATAATAAAAAAAATACATGTTGATTATATAAAAACAGGCGCTGATATTATTACTACAAATAGTTTCAATGCAAATTATTATAGTCTGAAAGAATATCATCTTGAAGAACATACTTATGAAATAAATCTGAAATCCGCCCGGCTGGCCTGTGAATCTGTTCATGAATTAACTGAAGAAGACAACGATATGGATTGTTTTGTTGCCGGAACAATGGGCCCGACAGGTAAAATGGCTTCAATTTCTCCCAATATTAATCAACCTGCCTTAAGGGACGTCTCCTTTGACGATCTGGTAAAAGCCTACCGAACACAAGCCAGTGGGTTAATCGACGGGGGAGTTGATGTACTTTTAATTGAAACGATTTTTGATACTTTAAATGCCAAAGCAGCACTTTATGCAATCAATGATATAAAAAAGTCCGCTTCTTATGATATCCCGGTTATGGTATCTGCTACTATAGATGAGAGCGGAAGAAACCTATCCGGACAAACCGTAGAGGCATTTTTCAATTCTCTTGAACCTTTTCATCTTTTTTCTATTGGCTTGAACTGTTCTTTTGGTGCTGATATGATGGTTCCTTACCTGGAACGTTTGGCCATAAAATCAACTGTTAACGTGAGTGTTCATCCTAATGCCGGATTGCCAAATGAATTTGGAGATTATGATCAATCGGCCATTGAAATGGCCCGGCAGATAGAAAAATACCTGGAAAATGGATATGTGAACATCGTGGGAGGATGTTGTGGCACGACACCAGAACATGTGAAAGCCTTAAGCAGGATCACCAGGAAATATAACCCGAGAGTGATTATGCCGCACAGCCGGACTACCCGCTTAAGCGGATTACAATCCCTGGGTGTGAAAGATACTACCCGGGTGATACATATAGGGGAAAGAACAACTGTTAGCGGATCGCAAAAATTTAAATCTTTATTAATACAGGAAAAATATGAAGAGGCCCTTAAGATAGCCAGACAGCAAGTTGAAGCAGGAGCTGATATGTTGAATATTAGTGTGGATGACGGAATGATTGATGCTTCAAATGTCCTTCCCTATTTTTTAAATATGTTAAGCGCTGAACCCAGCGTTGCTTCTGTGCCTTTTATGATAGATTCTTCTGATTTTAGTGTATTAGAGGAAGGCTTAAAAGGTTTACAGGGGAGAGGCATTGTAAATTCTATCAGTCTGAAGAACGGGGAAGAAGATTTTAAAGAAAAAGCGAAAAGAATAAATCTGTTAGGAGCCAATACTGTCGCAATGGCTTTTGATGAAAAAGGCCAGGCAGATACCTATGAACGAAAAGTAGAAATTTGTGCCCGGGTTTATGAGATATGGACACGCGAATTAAACT
>CAZWHH010000598.1:0-1525 GCA_964633615.1 uncultured Bacteroidales bacterium
TCGTGTTCTTTGGTTATAAATGGATTCATCAGAATATGGGTTTTTAAAAGTTATTGAATTAGGCACTTATTTAATAGGTTTAACAAAAAAAGTATTAAGTATTCAATGTCTTTGCGCCTTTTGCGAAATCTTTTGCGATCTTTGCGTGAAATTTTAAAAAATGAATAGATTCACACAAAGTCCGCAAAGTAGAAAAAACGCAAAGGTTCGCAAAGAAGTTTTTTTTATTTTATTAAATAAGTGCCTGATTCAAAAAAGTTACTTTCCTTATTTGAATAAATTGCAGTTAATGTATTCATTTCTATTGTTTTAAAAATTAAATTTGAACTAAAACCTGTTAGGTTTAGAAGATTATTATTCATATCCTTTTGTCTGTATGTTGTAGATGAGGGTTTCATTTCTTTATGAATTTACAAAATTTTTATTAAACTGAGACGGTTTCAATTAATACTTGTCCGTCTTTTACTTGGTCACCCTGGTTTACAAAGATTTTTTTTATTTTTGTATCCTGTTCAGCAAGGATGTTGTTTTCCATTTTCATGGCTTCCAAAATCAGTAAAGTTTCTCCTTTTTTTACCACCTCGCCACTCTGAGCCTTTATCTCAAGAACCTTTCCGAACATAGGAGAATGTATCCGATTGCCATTTTGTTCTTTCTTGCTTTGTTGCTTCTTGTTTTTTATAATGTCGCTATAGTCTTCGATACTTAATAAATGGGATATTCCATTCCATGTAATTTCAAATTTACCCAGTGAAATTTCAGAATAGAAATATTCTGTTTGTCTCCCTTTAATCTCTATCTTGAGCGTATCATCATTGATTGCCAGCAGGCGTGTTTGAAAGTTTCTCTCGTCTGTTTGAATCTCAAGGAGATTATCGGATATTTTTCTAATGGTAACATTGTGTTTCCTATCGTTTAGGCTCACAGTTAATTTCATTAAATGTCTCCAGTAACCAATTTGTTCCCATAGGGTTTTATCCTGTTTCTTTTGATTTCCCATCTGCAGGAACATAAAACCTCCCAAAAGAAAATCCGGTTCGGAATTGTTTTTTTCTTTCTCTATTGATTCGATAATCTCTTTATGGTGTAAGTTTATAAACTGCGTTGTGTGTTTGTTTGCAGTAAAAGCAGGATGATTGATTATTTCTTTAAGATAAGGTAAATTATGTTTGATGCCAGTTACCGACATGTTTGTTAATGCTTTGGATAGCTGATCAACTGCAGAGTATCTGTCTTCTCCCCAGGCGGTTACTTTCGCAATCATGGGATCGTAATCAGCAGAAATCCCGGTTTGATTGGTTACTCCCGAATCGATCCTTACATTTTCCAATTTCTTATAAGAGAATTGTTCCAGCTTGCCGGGAGAAGGCAAAAACTGGTTGTTCACATTTTCAGCGTATATTCTTGCTTCAACCGCATGTCCTTTTATCTTAACATCCTCCTGTTTGAATGAAAGCGGCAATCCCCGGGCAATTCTTATTTGCTCACGAACAATATCAATGCCG
Source organism: uncultured Bacteroidales bacterium (assembly GCA_964633615.1). Classification (GTDB taxonomy): domain Bacteria; phylum Bacteroidota; class Bacteroidia; order Bacteroidales; family UBA12077; genus JAGXLC01. Next base: position 1,506 of record CAZWHH010000598.1, read on the forward strand.
GTAATCATTTCTGTTACAGG
>CAZWHH010000599.1:0-1525 GCA_964633615.1 uncultured Bacteroidales bacterium
TGGAGGGGTTGGAATCGGGGGTGTTTTAGAACCCGTTCAGGCCACCCCTGTTATTATAGAGGAGAATTGTTTTATTGGCTCCCGGTCTATTATTGTGGAAGGAGTGAAGATTGAAACAGGGGCTGTAATAGGAGCCAATGTCATCATAACTCAATCTACTAAAATTATTGATGTTTCAGCAAAAGAGCCCGTTCATTATCAGGGCAGGGTTCCTTCTAATTCTGTGGTTATTCCGGGGTCTTATACTAAAAAATTTCCTGCGGGTCAATACCAGGTGCAATGTGCCTTGATCATCGGAAAGCGGAAAGAATCTACAGATAAAAAGACTTCTTTGAACAATGCCCTTCGTGATTTTGGGGTTTCAGTGTAAGTACCTGCTGTTAAGCGGGGTGGTTTTTAAAACAGGAGGGTTTCAGGATAAAAGAGCAAGATATGAACATTTGGAGGTATAAGTCTTAGGACGTCAAACGAAAAAACAGTTAATTTTATACAAATGCATCGTTTTTTAGTTATACAGACTGCTTTTATTGGAGATGTAATTTTATCCACAGCCCTGGTTGAGAAACTCAAAGAGTTTTATCCGGAGTCGAAAGTTGATTTCGTAGTGCGTCAGGGGAATGAGAATCTTCTGGAAAACAATCCCAATATTAACCGGGTTTTTATACTGAATAAGAAGAACCATAAATATAGGAATGTGTTCCGGATTATACGTCAGATCCGAAAATTCCGGTATGATTACGTATTTAATCTGCAAAGGTTTTTTACTACAGGATTCATCACTTTTTTTATTAAAGGCAGGATTAAGGCAGGATTTAAAAAAAATCCACTTTCGGTTTTTTATCATTGGAAAGTCGAGCATAAAATTGGCAATGGATTGCATGAGATCACAAGAAATTTGAAGTTGGTACAGCCAATTGCGGATGATCATTTTGTAAAGCCCAGGTTGTATCCTTCTGACAAAGATTTTGAGAAAATTGATTCATTTCGGCAGGAACAGTATATCTGTATTGCTCCCACTTCCGTGTGGTTTACCAAACAATTTCCGGCCTATAAATGGATTGAGCTGATTGAAAAGTTTGGTAAAGAAATAACGGTATTGTTAATAGGAGGGACTAACGATTCTGCTGCATGTGAAGAGATATTGAAAGCTGCAGGCCGGGGAAAAATTCAAAACCTGGCCGGAGACTTAACTTTTTTGCAAACAGCCGCATTGATGGAGGGAGCGCTCATGAATTATGTAAATGATTCTGCTCCTTTACATATTGCATCTGCCATGAATGCTCCTGTTACCGCTGTTTTTTGCTCCACTATACCGGATTTTGGATTCTATCCGGTCTCGGAAGAAAGTTATGTTGTTCAAACGGATTTGCACTTAGAATGCAGGCCTTGTGGTTTACATGGTTATCGGTCTTGTCCTGAAGGGCATTTTCTTTGTGCAAAGAGCATCGCAATGGAGCAGTTTAAGATTATTTAGGGTTTGCTGAAAAACACAAAATAAACTTATAATGAGTGCTATACATATATT
>CAZWHH010000600.1:0-1521 GCA_964633615.1 uncultured Bacteroidales bacterium
CCCTCTCTTCCTCTTTTATCATTTTTCAACCATTGATTGGCCTGTTCAAAATTACCATTCGTCAGGTGATTCTGAAACTCCTGTGTACTCTCATAATAAGTGCTGCAACTCACCAGGAAAAAAATAAGTAAAGAAATAAAAAAGTTTCTCTTGATGCTTTTATTTTTTAATATCATAATTACTTTTTTTTTGGGATTAATAATTGAGTTTAGGTAACAAAATTCAATCCACTGGTCAATTGACTTTGCTTCTTTAATCGGTTATATATTTCTTAATTTTTTTGTCTCCAATCCAAACAATCTCATTTGTTTCCAGGTCTGTTAACTCAAGATTTATCTGGTAAGAAACTACTTTTTCTTTTCTGTAAGTATCTACAATAGAGTTAATAGATCCATGTAACATAAAGTCGGCACCCAGCTCTTTACCCCAGTCTTTAGCAGTACTAGAAGAAGAAAAATCTTGCTGATCAGCTCTTTCTCTTCTTAATGCGGACCTTCTGTTACCTGCCTGCACAAGGCGAACTGAACCATCATTAATTATGGATCTTTCAATATCCTTAATGAACGTTTGTGCACTGATGTGCTCGTGGCTTTTATTTTGAATCAAACCAACGATCATAATCGGACGTTTGCCGTCATGTGCTTTTTCATAATTTTCGAGCCATCTTTGATTCAGAACCTGATCAACCATAGCTTCTGCAACTTTTTTTGAATCAGTGTCATTCCATCGACCACTTAAATCAACTTGTTGATTTGTATCTATTCTCTGCACTTCACGTTTTGGTGTGCAAGATGTCCAGCTCATTGAAACCAGAGCAGCAATAAAAAATAAACTAATAATTTTTCTCATTTTGTTGAAGGTTTTATTTGTTAAACATTATTAAAATTGATTCAGATCTTTTTGTATTTCATTTCTTAATTGCTCACTTACTTGAGTTAAAGGTAATCTTAAATAACCAGAAATTATTCCCTTTAATTCCAGAGCACATTTTATGCCAGCCGGGTTTCCCTCGGCAAATAATTTTTCAATTACCGGTAAAAGTCTGTAATGTAATAAATTAGCCTTATTAAAGTTATTACTTAGAGCCGCATGTACCATATCCGACATTTCTTTAGGTAACACATTGGCCACAACAGAAATAACACCAGATACACCAACAGACATCAGGGGTAAAGTAATGGCATCTTCCCCTGAAAGGACAATAAAATCTGATGGTTTATCGCGAATAATATCCATTGATTGTTCGATGCTTCCGCTTGCCTCCTTGACGGCTATAATATTTTTAAAATCATTTGCAAGTTTCAATATAGTTCCCGGTTCAATATTTTTCCCTGTTCTTCCCGGCACATTATACAAAATAATCGGTACAGGCGAATTTTCAGAAATCACCTTAAAATGTTGGTATAATCCTTCCTGGGTTGGTTTGTTGTAATAAGGGGCAACAGAAAGAATCGCATCTATGCCTTTAAAATCAGTTGATTTGATTTTCTCAACGATTGCGTGGGTATTATTTCCACCCAA
>CAZWHH010000601.1:0-1512 GCA_964633615.1 uncultured Bacteroidales bacterium
TTGTGTTTCTTTTTCACGTTATTATAAAGAATTCTTTTTAACCTATGAGTGAAGAAACGACCAAACCCTATAAATACCGGGCATTTGGACTAAAAATTCAATCAGCCTTTGAAATTCCTGAGTTTTTACCTGCTGAATTTGAAACCCCGGAAGCAGCCATTTATTTTGAAAAAGTTCCTTCTGCCATTGATGAAACAGAAAAGAAAGGACTGCGGTATCAGCTTAATCAAAGAGAATTCTTGTTGAAGCTGGATCATGTTGCCGATTATTATGTGAAAGAGGGCAGGAAAATTATAATTCAGAAGAAAGAAGAAAGCACTTTGCAGGAGGTAAGATTGTTCCTGGTGGGGATTGTTTTTTCTGCACTTCTTCACCAAAGAGGCACTTTTGCACTGCACGCCAGTGCTCTGAAAAAAGATGACGATTGTTTCCTGGTTGCCGGTAATTCAGGAGCCGGAAAATCCACCCTTACCCGTGAATTTTTAAATGATGGGTACCGGGTACTGTCTGATGATATCGGGGTACTTGAAAAAAAAGAAGAGGAGATATTGGTTCAGCCGGCTTTCCCTTTTATTAAACTCTGGAAAGACTCAATGGAACATCTCGAACTGGATGAAATGAAAGGGAATAAACTCCGGGAGCAGATGGATAAGTATGGATTTAGGCTTGATCCGGAGAAGGAGTTTTATCCTGAAGTGCTGCCTGTGAAAAAGATCTTTATCTTAACTGCACACAACAAAGCAGAATACAAGAATGAAAGGCTTAAAGGCATTGAAAAATTTAATGCCCTGAAGAATCATACTTACCGGTTTCAGTTTATTGCCAACAAGGTAAGGCCTTCTCATTTTGAGCTGATCAATCATATCGCAAACCAGATTCCTGTTTACCGGGTTACTCGTCCGCAGGCTCCCATAAATCCCAAAGGACTTAAAGATTACATTGAAAAAATTCTCAATGAGGGTTGATCGCTTATGGAAGATCCCAAAAAAATAGTGTGGCTGGCCTCTTATCCGAAATCCGGGAATACCTGGTTCCGTGTTTTTTTGAGTAATTTATTGAACAACAAACAGGAACCCGCTCATATTAACGAATTAAAAGAAACCTCCATTGCAAGCGCCAGGGGTATTTTTGATGAAATTACCGGGCTGCCCTCCGAAGATCTGACACACGAAGAAGTGGATGAACTGCGGCCGGGAGTATATCGATGGCAGGCAGGAGAGGCAGACGATTTGTTGTTTAAAAAAGTGCACGATGCCTATACCTTTTTACCTGATGGCAGGCCTTTGTTTCCGTCTGAGGTGACTTATGCCGTGGTGTATTTCATTCGCAATCCGCTGGATGTGGCGGTCTCTTTTGCCCACCACAGCGTAAAAGAGCCACAGCAAATGATTAAGACGCTGAATAATGCTGAATTTTCATTTTGTGGAAAAAGAAACCGGTTATACAACCAGCTTCGGCAGAAACTGGGAAGCTGGTCTGATCATGTGAAAAGCTGGACAAATCAGACAGCCA
>CAZWHH010000602.1:0-1507 GCA_964633615.1 uncultured Bacteroidales bacterium
ATAAAAAAATTTTAATATTTAAAAAATATATTTTTTAGTTTTATCCCTAAATTAATAAACACACTTTTTAACCTGTATTTAAACTTTTGTTTATATAATTTACGAACTTTGAAAGATATTAAACACTGTTAATAATTAATCTATGTTTTTCATTTTCAATACCAAAACAATAAAAGACCTGTTAATTAAGTATTCATAAAAATTTAATTTCAAATTATCAAAGGAAAAATTAAAAATTTTACAAACCATATTAACAGGACATCATTATCATTATAATAGATTTAAAATTTAATAATTAATAATATTATGGTTGTTAATAAAAGGAAAAAAAATGAAAAAGGATTTATAGACAAAGATATTAATCCTAACGTCAATATAGTCAGAGAAATAAATAGAATGAAAAAAGAAAAAAATGCCATCATTCTTGGACATTATTATCAAACCTCAGACGTACAGGATATTTCAGATATACTGGGAGACAGTCTGGCCCTTTCCCAGGAGGCGGAAAAAACAAATGCTGGTATCATTATATTTGCCGGAGTACACTTTATGGCCGAAACAGCAAAAATTCTATCGCCTGATAAAAAAGTAATTATACCTGATCGGGATGCAGGATGTTCCCTGGCTGAATCTTGTTCCCCGGAAGAGTTCAGAAAGTTTAAAGAGAAATATCCGGACCATACGGTTATTTCTTATGTGAATACAACTGCCGAAATAAAAACGATGACCGATATTTGTTGTACCTCGACCAATGCATTGCATATTGTGAATTATTTACCAAAGGATGAAAAAATTATCTTTGCACCGGATAAAAATCTGGGCAATTATATTAAACGCTTAACAAGAAGGGATATGGTGATTTATCCCGGGGCTTGTCATGTACACGAGGAATTTTCTGTTGAAAAAATACTGGAGCTTAAAAAGGAGAATGATGATGCAAAAATTATTGCCCACCCGGAGTGTGAAAAGCCGGTTTTATTAATTGCCGATCATGTAGGCAGTACTTCTTCTCTTTTGAAATTTACACAGGAAGATTACTCGAGAAAATATATTGTAGCCACGGAAGGAGGAATTATACATCAAATGAAAAAAGCCAGTCCGCTTAAACAATTTATTGTCGCCCCACCTAAAGATTCTACTTGTGGATGTAATGATTGTGAGTTTATGAAGCTGATCACACTAAAAAAAATATACAACAGTTTAAAATATGAAAAGCCTGTGGTAGAACTAGATAAAGATACCCTGCACAAAGCTTATAAACCCATTAAAAGAATGCTTCAAATTTCTAAGGAACTTGGTTTATAAATTAAATTATGGAAGAAGATTTTAACATACATGAGGAATCACTGAATAAAGAAACGGAAAGAGAGTTTGAAAAAACTTTAAGGCCTTCCGAATTCAGTCAGTTTAAAGGACAGAAAAAGATCGTGGAAAACCTTAAGGTCTTCGTGGAGGCTGCCCGGATGCGAAATGATTCTCTGGATCATATTTTATTGCATGGTCCGCC